>JBATYN010000476.1:0-5495 GCA_049674125.1 Pseudolabrys sp.
ATCTGGCCCTGGTTGATTTGCTGGGTGCCGTGATAAAGGCCTGACGTGTCTCCGAGACCGACCGTGTTCGCCGTGGCGAACAAACGAAAAGAGGGGTGAGGCTTAATCACCTTGCTCTGGTCGAGCAGCGTCAGGCGGCCCGACGCTTCCAGCACGCGTTGAATGACGAACATTACATCCGGGCGCCCGGCATCATATTCGTCGAAGCACAGGGCGACGTTGTTCTGCAGCGCCCACGGCAAAATGCCCTGACGAAATTCGGTGACCTGCTGGCCGTCCTTGATGACAATCGCATCCTTACCGATCAAATCGATGCGGCTGATGTGGCTGTCGAGATTGACGCGCACGCAGGGCCAATTGAGTCGCGCCGCCACCTGTTCGATGTGCGTGGACTTGCCGGTACCATGGTAGCCGGTGACCATCACGCGGCGATTTTTGGAAAAGCCAGCGAGAATGGCGAGCGTGGTCGGCCGATCGAAACGATAGTCCGAATCGATATCCGGCACATGCTCGTCGGCTTTCGAATAAGCCGGCACTTCCAAATCGCTATCGATCCCGAAAACCTGCCGGACGGAAACTTTCATGTCTGGCAGGCCGGCAACTTCTTGCACTGCGGCGGTCATTGATCCTCCGTGGCTTCGGAACACCGAAGCCCCTGATGCGGTCCGATTCGTACGGTCCGGCTGATGCGGCGGCAACTTAGCAGACGCCAAGGCAGCAAAAAACCCGCTGCGGCCGAATAGCACCATCAATTATTTCAATGAGATAGGTGCGACCAGCCTTGTGCGGAAGGAGGGGCTGGGTTGCTTAGGCGTCAAAAAGGGCGGTCAGCCAAATCCTACCGATTTCAAGTAATTGTACGATTGAATAATCTCTACCAGCCGGTCTTCGGTGGAGCGATCACCGCCGTTAGCGTCCGGATGATGGCGCTTTACGAGTTCCTTGAAACGCATTTTCACCTGCTGCGACGTCGCATCAATGTCGAGCCCAAGCGTGTCGAGGGCCTTGCGCTCGGCATTGCGAACCGGGCGAGCCTCCGCCCGCGCCTGCTGTTCGGCCTTTACACCCTCACCGAACAGGCTGAACGGATCCCCTTGGCTGCCGAAGGCGCGGATATCCGGCCGCACCTTTCCCTTTCCGGTTCCCATCTTCCAGGTCGGGCGATGGCCGGTGAGAGCATCTTTTTGGTAGGCCATCACAGCAGCATCGGGCATGCCGGCGAAAAAATTGTACGACTGGTTGTAAGCGCGCACGTGTTCGAGACAGAATCGCCAATATTCATTCTCGCGCCCACGGCCCTTCGGCGCCCGGTGGCTCGCTTTCTCCTTGCAGCCGTGCCATTCGCAGCCAGGACCACCGGTTTTCGGCCGGCGGTCTTTTCCTGGTTTGACGCGGATACCGTCAAAAAGCGGTGAGTCGAATTTCATGACCGGACATTATGCGCTTTTGCTAGTGACGCCTTCAAGACTTGATCTTTGTGCGAGAGCATGATTCTAGGCATTGACCGTTCGATTGCCCTCTCCTAAGCGGGGCAACATGCGAACCGCCGATATCATCACAAAAAAGTTGACCGGGGCTTTCGCTCCGCAAAGCCTCAATGTGCTTGATGAATCCCACCAGCACGAGGGCCATGCCGGACACCGACCGGGCGGGCAAACTCACTTCCGCGTGTATATTGTGTCTGAGGCGTTCAAAGGTAAGACCCGGATCGAACGCCATCGCATGATTAACGAGTCGCTTTCGGGCGAACTCGCAGGTGGCGTCCACGCGCTCGCGATTCACGCCGCCGCACCCGGTGAAGGCGGCATTTAGCGTCCGCCCTGTTTTATCCGCGGCAACGGCTGGATGCGCAATGCTGTAATGCGGTTGCGTGCGCGGCGCAGGACCCTGAAACGGAACCCATGAAAGGTGAAGCTCTGGCCCACTTCTGGAATCGATCGCGCCTCGTGAATGACCAGCCCGGCAATGGTTGTTGCTTCCTCATCGGGCAAATTCCAGTCCATGACGCGATTTAAGTCGCGAATGGACACTGCGCCGTCGACATTGACCGACCCGTCAGGCTGACGCCGCACGCCCGGCACAGCGACATCGTGCTCGTCAGTGATATCTCCGACGATCTCCTCCAGAATGTCTTCCAGCGTCACCAGGCCTTCGACCTCGCCATATTCGTCCACGACAAGCGCAAACGGTGTCTTGCGGCGGCGGAATGCCTTGAGCTGTTCCGACACCGGCCGCATGTCGGGCACAAACCAAGGCGGCGTCATCAACGAGGCAATATCGACCTTGGCGGCATCGCCATCGACAGCGTGCAATGCGCGCAGCAGGTCTTTCACGTGCAAGATGCCGACAATATTTTCCGGATTCCCGCGCCACAACGGCAATCGCGTGACCGGTGATGCGATGACCGCGTTGACGACCTCCTCCGGCGAGTCATCGGCGTCGAGCGTGATCATGTTGGTGCGATGGATCATGACGTCAGAGACCGCCAGTTCGCGCAGATCGAGCACGCCGCCGAACATGTCGCGATCGAGCGTCTCGACGTCGCCCTCGCGATGCAGGAGGTCGACCGCGCCGCGCAATTCCTCATGGGGCGAAAGCACCTGCTGATCCTCGCCGACCGTCATGCCGACGTGCTTGAGCAACCAGCGCACCAGCGCCTCGATCGCCATCAACACCGGACTGAACAATGTGACGAACCAGTGTATGGGGCGCGCGACCGCGAGCGCGATCCGGTCGGGCGCGTTAAATGCCGCCGTTTTTGGCAAAATCTCGGAGAACACAACAACGACAATCGTCATGACCACTGTGGCGTAAACAACGCCCGCGGGACCGAACCAGGTCAACAGCACACCGGTCGCCAGCGCCGAAGCCGCGATGTTGACGGCATTATTGCCGAGCAGCAGCGCGCCGAGCAGCCGCTCGCGCTGTTCCAGCAATCGATTGACGAGGTTCGCGCGCCGGTTTCCGTGCTTTTCGAGCCGGGCCATGCTGGCGCGGGAAGAAGCGGTCAGCGCGGTTTCACTGCCGGCGAAAAAAGCCGAAAGCAGCAGGCAGATCAGGACGACGACAAGGGACAGCCAGTCGTTCGCGGTCATCGCTCGGCAAGTTTGTCAGTGAGAAAAGTCCGCACTTCGGCGGCGTCGACATTGTTTTCAATGAAGGCTCGGCCGATACCGCGCACCAAAATAAACGTGAGCGTACCGCGCTTTACTTTTTTGTCTTGCGCAATCAGGTCCATCAACGCATCGACGGCCGGCGCACCGCCGGCGACATCTTTCAGATGGGTAGGCAGACCAACCGCCGCAAGATGAGCAGCAGCGCGCGCGGCCTCAGCGGCCGAAATGAGCCCCTTTCGCGCCGAAAATTCGAATGCCAGCACGATGCCCAGCGCTACGGCTTCACCGTGGAGCAGCCGCTCCGAGAAGCCGCAACCAGCCTCCAATGCGTGGCCGAAGGTGTGACCGAGATTGAGCAGAGCGCGCTCGCCATTTTCGCGCTCGTCACGCGCGACAATGCCGGCCTTGCCGCGACAACATACAGCAATCGCGTGTTCGCGCGCCGGGCCTCCCGCAAAGATGTCTTGCCAATTCTTCTCCAGCCAGGTGAAAAACGCAGCGTCGCCGAGCAAGCCGAATTTCGCAACTTCCGCATAGCCGGAGCGGAATTCGCGTTTGGGCAAAGTATCGAGCAAAGCGGTATCGGCCATCACGAGAGCCGGCTGGTGAAAGGCGCCGATCAGATTCTTGCCCTGACGAGAATTAATCCCGGTCTTGCCGCCGACCGAAGAATCGACTTGAGCAAGAAGCGTCGTCGGCACCTGTACGAAATCGAGCCCGCGTCGCACGCTGGCCGCCGCATAGCCGGCAAGATCACCGATCACACCACCGCCAAGCGCAATGATGAAATCGTTTCGCTCAACACGTGCCGCGATAATTGCCTCGCAGACTTTTTCGAATGTTGCATAACTTTTAGAGCCTTCGCCCGCCGACACAAGAATGTGTGTGCAATCGATCCCTGCAGCTTTGATCGCCGCCTCGGCAGTGGCGAGATGGTGTTTGGCGACAATCTCGTCGGTGATAATGGCAACGCGCGCGCCGGAGCGCATTGTCTTGATGCGATCACCGAGACCCGCTAGCACGCCGCGGCCGATGACAATATCGTAAGATCGCGTACCGAGCGCGACTGGCACCTGCATCGCTTCGGTCTGCCGCAGCAGTGCGGTCATGATAATCTCTCTGCGTCAATGCCGAGATGTTTCCGCAACTGGGCCATGATCTCATCGACGATCATATCGTGCGGTTCATCGCGCGAATGAACGACGATATCGGACATGGCATAGAGCGGTTCACGCTTCGGCAGCAGATCCCTGATCTTCTCGACCAATGGTCGATCATTACGGCGCTTGGTGCGCTTGATCAGCACGTCTGCATCGGCCTTCAACCACACGGAAATTCCCTTGATATGGATGAGGTCGCGGGTGTTTTGGTCCATCACTGCGCCACCACCGGTCGCAAGCACCTGCGGACCGTTGTCGAGCAGGCGCGCGATCACGCGCTTCTCGCCGGCGCGGAAGTACGGTTCGCCATGTTTGTCGAAAATTTCCGAAATAGTCATACCCGCAGCGCTTTCAATTTCAGCATCGGCATCAACGAATGGAATCCCGAGCCGGGCGGCAAGCCTTCGGCCGATCGACGATTTGCCTGCGCCCATCATACCGACGAGCACAATAGACCGGCTGCCGAGCGCGCGGACCATCGCCCTGACCAGCCCATTTTCCGCTGGTTTTTGAATGGCACCGTTACCCATGCTATGGTTCCGAAGCGAATCCACGGTTCCATATACCAGCAATCGGGACATCCGCGAGGGCGGTCTTGTCAGCGGTTCTAGAACGTGGTCGTAACTCGCCTGAAATCGCTAGGCGCTGACGCATGGGCGCCCGCCGGGGTTTTGACGATGCCGAGTCTGTTCAGGTTCCTGCTCTTTTTTGGCTTGCTCGGTGGGCTGGCTTACGGTGCCGTGTTCTCACTTGCCACGTTCGTCAAATATCAGCCGCGCGAGATCATCGTGACAATTCCGCCAGATAAATTTCTCAAAAATCACTGACGCCGGAGGCAGGCAAGGCGATGACCCGCCCGCCACGAGCATCCGATCAAAAGCTGGTCGAGTTGTTTCTCGACATGCTCGCAGCCGAACGCGGTGCCGGCGCGAATACGCTATCCGCCTATCGTAATGACCTCGACGACTTGTCCGTGCATCTTCGCACCGCTGGCGTAAACATCCCCGACGCGACAACCGACAACTTGCGCGAATTTATTGCAAGTCTCGCCGAACGCGGCTTCAAAGCCTCTTCGCTCGCGCGCCGATTGTCGTCGATGCGCCAACTCTACCGGTTTCTCTACGCGGAGGAAAAACGCGCCGACGACCCTGCCGCCGTACTGGAGGGGCCAAAAAGGGCACGGTCCCTCCCGAAAGTTTTGTCCATTGCAGATGTTGAT
>JBATYN010000477.1:0-1911 GCA_049674125.1 Pseudolabrys sp.
TCCCAAACCACAGCACAAGCAATGGGACGACTGCGACCAAGGGAGTCGCGTACAGCGCGTTGATAGGCAGATCGAGCGCCCAATCGAGCCAGCGGATGCGTGCCATCGCGATGCCAAGCGGGATGCCGACGATGAGCGCGGTGGTCAGGCCATAGACCATAACCTCCAGGCTTTGCGCGAGAAAGTATGGCAACTCACCGGACACAGTCGTCGTATAAAAAGCCGCCGCGATCTTCGTCGGGTAAGTAAAGAAAATCGGATTGATGAAGGGGCCAACGATTTGCCAGACGATGAGGATCAGCGCGACGAAGCCATAGCGGAAAAGTGCCGGACGTTCCCACCATAATGCCTTGACCGTTGTTGCGGTCCGCGTCCCGTCGGCGAGGGGGCCACTATGAACCTGATTGGCAACGCTCATCGTAATTTTTCCTTGATGCCTTTTGTCGGCCCTTGAGTGCGACGGGCGCCACCGATGAGGCGGCGCCCATTGATCGTCTGGTCAAATCCTCAGAACGCGGCGGTCGGACAGACTGGGCCTTTCCACTCACCCACCTGCTCGATCGCTTTTTTTGCAAAGGTCGTGTCGACGATTTCTTCGTATTTGGGCGTCTTGCCCTCTTTGATATTGCCCACTTTGGTCATCAGGTCAGCGGTGAAGTTCACGCGCTCGGGGCTTAGCCCGCTATTGGCATCCCAGATACATTCCTTCACCATGAAGTCAAAGCTTTCAGACAAGATTTTCTCCGGGTAACCGGTCTGCTTTACCAGGATAGGCAGAATCTTGGCTTTATCCGTGTACATGATCCGGGTCGCCTCAATATTCGCTGTGACGACCGCCTGCACGACCTCCGGCTTATCTTTGATGGTCTTTTCGGTCGCCGACAGGAATGTGTAAAGCGTTTTTGGCTGCAGCTCCCACATACGCCCGATCGCGTGCAGATCTGGCACCTTGCTCTTCGCGAGCATTTCCTGCTCGACGTGCAGGATGGCTGTATCGACCTGATTGGCGACCAAAGCTGGCACGTCTTCGCTCGCAATGCTGACGAAGTTGACGTCCTTGGGGTCGATCTTGGCGGCGCGCAGTACGGCGCGACTCAGAATGTCGGCAAAGCCACCCGGCTCCTGGATGCCAATGCGCTTGCCTTTGAGATCTTCCATCGTTTTAATTTCGGAGCGAACGACCATTGACGCTTCGAATTTCGGCAAGTTGGCAGAAAGGGCCTTGACCTCAGCGCCATTGGACCGGCCGATGATGGTCGGAGCACCGGGAGTGAGGCCGAAGTCGATGTTACCTGCCAGCAGTGCGCGATAAACTTTCACGCCATCGCCGAGGGATACGATGTCTACGTCGAGGCCGGCTTTCTTGTAGAGACCAAGCTCTTTGGCGACGATCGTCGGCATATGGACGATGTTAGGTGGCGACGTCGGTATGCCGATGACGACTTTCTGTTGCGCGCCGGCCGCTGATGACAGCGTCAAAGTGGCGGCGGCGAGCACAGCAAGAGTCGAATAAAGCCTGCGCATTTCATCCTCCCAGATTCTTTTTCTAGGGCCGCCCGTTTCGCCGCACGACGGCGCATAGACCCACGGGCTACCCACTGAAACAGCTACTTTGCCCGATCACGCCCGTAAAAACAACGAAGCCAGCCATCTAGTCCTGTTGCGGTTGCGCCTTTGACCCTGGCATTCCGGCATGCCTAAGTGCGCTACACAACGCATCCGGCTGCAACCATGGTTAAATTCGTTGTCGACTTTGCAAAAACTGGAACACCGCCTGCGCCGGACGGGCGGCTGGATGCACCGGCATTTCATCGCAACCATGAGGCTATCTGGTCGACGATTGCGCCATTTTTAGGCGCTCAGACCGGAGACGTGCTGGAGCTCGGCAGCGGTACCGGGCAGCACGCGGTC
>JBATYN010000478.1:0-6083 GCA_049674125.1 Pseudolabrys sp.
GTGCAATCTCGACCTCGGTCGGATCGAATGCTGCTGCTTCAAGGATTTGGAATCCGACGCCGTAGCCACGTTCGGGATCGACCATGTGCCGGTCGAAACGATTGACGATCATTGTGCCATGGTTGGATGAGGCGAGCACAAAGGCAAGCTTGCGTCCGACGTTGCGCATAGGAATCTCCTTAGCCGGTGGGGACGCAGGTACCCTGCCGCACGAGGCGCAACAATACGCGCACCGCGCCGAAACGCCGTGCGAACCGAATCACAGCAGTTAAGGTAATACCGTCAGCGGTGGTGTACAGGTTTTAGGCGGCGGCCTCTGGCCGTCTTGCGTCATTTCGGCTGCATTGCGCGCCAAATTCGCTCCGGCGTCGCTGGCATTTCGATATGTTTGACGCCGAATTCCGACAGCGCATCGACCAGTGCATTGGCTACTGCCGGCAGCGCGCCGACATTGCCTGCTTCGCCCGCACCCTTGGTTCCCAGCGGATTGGTCTTGGTCGGAACCGGATTACTCTCGACCTCGATATTGCTGAGGTTGTGGGCGTGCGGCATCGCGTAGTCCATGAACGAGGCGGTGACGAGCTGGCCCGACGCGTCAAAATGGATGTCTTCCATGAGCACCTGGCCGGCGCCTTGCGCGACGCCGCCGTGAATCTGGCCGTGCAACAGCATCGGATTGAGCACGGTGCCGACGTCATCGACGACGCTGTAGCGCACGATCTCAACCACGCCGGTTTCCTTGTCGATTTCCAGTTCGCAGACATGGCAGCCATTCGGAAAGTTCTGAACCCCTGCCTTGTATGTCGCGGTGGCGAACAGACCGGGTTCCAAGGCGGCCGGAATCTTGGCCGGGTTACTTGAATCAATCGCGACTTCCTTGATCGTCATGGTCCGGTTCGTCTTCGATGATGAAAACACGCCATCGGCGAATTTCACGTCGCCGGGTTCGACTTTGAGCGCGTGCGCGGCAATCACCTTGGCTTTCTCGATCACTTTGTCGGTTGCCATCAAGAATGCCGCGCTCGACATCGTAGAAGTGCGTGAGCCGCCGGTGCCTTCGCCGTAGAACACTTCGTCGGTGTCGCCCTGCACGTAGCGGACTTCGTTCGGATGTAGGCCGAGCCGGTCACAGACCAATTGTTTGAACACAGTTTCGTGGCCTTGGCCGGCGGTCACCGAGCCCGAGAACAAGGTAACTGAGCCGTTGCGGTCGAAACGCACCTCGGCGCCTTCGGTGCCGCCGGCTGCGGCGCGCTCGATGGTGTTGGAAATGCCAAATCCACGAAGCTTGCCGCGTTTGCGAGACTCATCGCGCCGCCGCTTAAAGCCTTTGACGTCGGCAAGCTCCAGCGCGAGATCCATGTTCTTTTCGAATTCGCCACAGTCGTAGGTAAATGTGAGCCCGGTCTTGAACGGCATCTGGCTGGACGCGACGTAATTGCGACGGCGCAGTTCGGCCGGATCGATTTTGAGCTTGTCCGCGGCAAGGTCGACCATGCGTTCGATGACGTAGCCCGCTTCGGGCCGGCCGTTGCCGCGATAGGGGCGGACCGGGTTGGTATTGGTGTACACGCCAGTGATGTCGACATGCATCGCGGGTGTGCGATAGCAGCCGGCCAGCGTGCCGGCATTGAGGATGAACGCCGGCATATTATTCTGAAGGTATGCGCCGATGGCGGCGATTGTCTTGACGCGAAATCCGAGGAACGTGCCGTCTTTGTCGAGCGCGAGTTCGGCTTCGGTGACGTTGTCGCGCGCCTGCGCATCACTCAAGAAAGCTTCAGTCCGCGTGCTTATCCATTTGACGGGCCGGCCGGTGAGCTTCGAGGCGAACATCGTCAATGGCGCTTCATTGAATACCGGCGTCTTCATGCCGAAGCTGCCGCCGACGTCGATGCAGATAACGCGCACGCGGCTTTCCGGAACCTTCATCACCTTCGCGATCTCGTTGCGATAAGGGTGCGCACGCTGCACCGGCGAGTGGATGATGTAGCGGTCTTCCGCGGGCAGATAGACGCCGACCGCGCCGCGCGGTTCCATCGCAGCCGCGGTCACGCGGTTGATGACGAAGCGGTGCTTCACAACATGCGCGGCCTTGGCGAAGGCCGCGTCGGTCGCGGCCTTGTCGCCGAGCAATTCGACGAAACCGATATTGTCGTCGCAACCTTCCCAGACTCTTGCGGCGCCAGGCTCCATCGCTTTGGCTGTAGAGACGACCGCCGGCAGCGGTTCGTAATCAACTTCGATCAATTCGGCGGCGTCGGATGCCAGTGCCGCGGTTTCCGCGACGATGAACGCGACCGGATCACCGACCCAGCGCACACGCTCGTGCGCCAGCACTGGATAACCTGACCTGAACATCGGCGATCCGTCGCGGCGCTTGAGCCCGCCGTGCGAAGGTAGTTCGCCCAGGGCCGCCTTCTTCCAATCCGCCGCGGTGATGACGGCGAGCGCACCGGGCGCGGCTTTGGCGGTATCGATCTTGATCGACAAAATTTTGGCGTGGCCGTGCGGTGAGCGCAGTACTACGCCGAACGCCATTCCGGGATAGACGACATCGTCGATATATCGGCCGCGGCCTTGCACCAGCCGCGGATCTTCAAAGCGCGGCACGCCCTGACCAATTGCAAATTCACCCATTTGGAATTTCCAGTTTTGGTACGGCAGTGCCCACATGCCGCTCGTCTCCGCGAAGGCGGGGACAAAGGGAATCGTACAAAGTCCGGGTTTGTTGCTCTGGATTCCCGCTTGCGCGGGAATGAGCGAAGTGTGGGTCGTGCATTGCGGAAGCTATTTCTCGGATCGTAACTTTTCCGCGACGCGCGGAGCAAAATATGTGAGCACGCCGTCGCAGCCAGCGCGTTTAAAGCTCATAAGGCTTTCGATCATGGCTCGCTCGCCGTCAAGCCAACCGTTTTGCGCCGCCGCCATGATCATCGCGTACTCGCCCGACACCTGATAGGCGAAGGTCGGCATCGCGAACGTCTCCTTCACGCGTTGGACGATGTCGAGATAGGGCAGGCCGGGCTTGATCATGATCATGTCGGCGCCCTCTTCAATATCGAGTGCGACCTCGCGTAACGCCTCATCGGAATTGCCAAAGTCCATCTGATACGTTCGCTTATCGCCGGTGAGGGTCTTTGACGAGCCGACCGCGTCGCGGAAGGGGCCGTAGAACGCCGACGCGTATTTCGCAGCGTACGACATAATCGACACATCAATGAAATTTGCAGCATCGAGTGCTTTGCGGACTGCGCCAACGCGGCCGTCCATCATGTCGGACGGCGCAATGATGTCGCAACCCGCTTCCGCCTGGACGAGCGCCTGTTTGACCAGCACGGCGATTGTCTCGTCATTCAGAATGGTGCCGTCGCGCAGCAAACCGTCGTGGCCATGACTGGTGAAGGGATCGAGCGCGACATCGCACAAGATGCCAACCTCGGGGATTTCTTTCTTGATCGCGGCAATGGCGCGGCAAACAAGGTTATCCGGGTTCAGCGCCTCGCTGCCGTTTTCATCACGCAGCGCTGGATCAGTGTAGGGAAACAGCGCAATACACGGAATTGTCAGTTTAGCCGCACGTTCGGCTTCGCGCACGGCCTGGTCGACCGAGAGACGCTCGACACCCGGCATTGAGGGGACAGGCGTGCGGGCATTTTTCCCGTCCATCACGAATAGCGGCCAGATCAAATCGTCCGTGGTGAGGACGTGCTCGCGCACCATGCGACGCGCCCATTCGGCGCGCCGGTTGCGGCGCATGCGCACCGGGAGGTCGAGCCTTTCGTTTTCCGCCGCAGGCGCCGTTTCGATCGTCGTGAAACGAGGGCGGCTTTCGATCGGGCGGCCGAATTTGATCGCCATGAGGGCACTCCTGTCGCTCTTTTTAGCCCGTCCGATGCAAAGCCGCTACCCGTCCGCGCGCGAGAGGAAAAGGCGGTTAACTAGGCGCGTTCTGCGGCCTTTTCGGCCCGCCGCTCCAGTTCTACGCCGGCTTCAAGGCTTTCCCTATCGCGGTAGATCGAAGCAACAGCCAGAACGCGGCCGCCCAGTTTGTAGCGAGCGACGCAATCGCGCTTCATGGGATCGCCCACGATGTCGATGGTGTCCCATTTCTCGGCGTGGCCGACGTAGTTGATCGGCACATCATAGTGCTGGCTCCAGAAGAACGGAGCCGATCTGAACAATGTCGGGATGCCCATCATGTTAAGCGCAGCGGTTTGACCTTGGCGCTCGGCAACCACCCAATGTTCGACACGGATGCGCTCACCTGAAATGGGGTCGGGCCAACGGGCAATATCGCCGGCGGCGTAGATACCTGGCGCACTCGTTTCGAGGTATTCGTTCACACTTACGCCTTTGTCGACAGCGAGGCCGGCCTTTTCGGCGAGCATTAGCCGCGGGCGCACGCCGACACCGATCACCACCAGGTCGGCATCGAGTGTGCCGCCGCTCTTTAACGTCACGCGTTTGTCGTCGATTGCGGTAACGCTGTTCTCGAGATGGAATTTCACGCCGTGCTCTTCGTGCAGCGCACGAACGAAATCCCCGAGTTGGGGTCCAAATACGCGTTCGAGCGGACGTTTCTCCGGCGCCACCACATGCACTTCGATGTCGCGCGCGCGCAAAGCTGCCGCGGTCTCCAATCCGATGAAGCTCGCACCGATAACGATCGCGCGCTTTGCGTCCTTCGCTTGCGCAATGATCGCGCGGCAATCGGCCAATGAACGTAATGTGTGCACATTCTTTTGGCCGGCGCCGGGGATATCAAGTTTAACCGGCGCTGCACCGGTCGCCAGCAGCAATTTGTCGAATGACAATGTGGTGCCATTGGCGAGGGTGACCGTGCGCGCGCGCGGATCGATCGCAGTCACTTCGGTACTCAATCTCAGGCCGATCTTGTTTTCCGAATACCATTCGTTGCCCCGTAATGGCACCCAGTCCTCCGGCGCGCTGCCGGCGAGGTAATCTTTGGACAAATTCGGCCGGTCGACCGGTGCTGCGGCGTCATTGCTCAGCATGGTGATGCTGCCGGCAAATCCGCGCCGTCGCAGCATCTCCGCCGCCGCAAAGCCCGCGCCGCCGCCGCCGACAATAACGAAGCGTTCGCCGGCCGATCCGGTTTTATTCGGTGCGCGTTGCGCGGTTTTTTCTTTGACGACGATTTTGCAGCTGCGCTCCTCGACCTGCCAGCAGGTGAGAGGGCTGAGCGCCGGTGCTGCAATGGCTTCGCCCGTTTGCAGGCTGAAGTGCGCGTGGTGCCATGGACAGCGAACCGTATCGCCGACGAGCAGTCCCTCGGCGAGGGGCCCGTGATAGTGCGTGCAATGGGCTGCCAATGCGAACAGCTTCCCGTTTTGGCGCACGAGTAAGACCTCATCGTCACCGACGTGACCCGCGAGCATTGCTCCGTCGGCGAGATCACCGGTGGGGATGCCGGCCGCAAGATCCGGTCCGCTTGGCTTGTTAGCTTCGTCCGCCATGGGGTCCTCCGTTGGTCAACGAACGCTGACACCAGTGATTAGATGCTCCAGCCGCCCGAAAATTCCCTCACCGGCCTATGGCATAAATGCCCGAAAGGCCGTCCGGTTGCTCTGATCCGGCACTGCTTGCTAAGCGGGATGGGCCAAAGTGGGACTTTGCATGGATTTCGACCTTACCGAAGAGCAGCGGGCTTTCCAGTCAACCGCGCGGCAATTTGCGCGCGACGAGATGATGCCGCATGCGCGCGATTGGGACGAAGGCGAGATTTTCCCGGTCGAAAGCCTTCGCAAGGCGGCGGCGCTCGGTTTTGGCGGAATTTATGTAAAAGAAGATGTCGGCGGCTCGGCGCTCAGCCGCCTCGATGCTGCGCTGATCTTTGAGGAACTGGCGCAAGGGTGCACTTCGACCGCCGCATATATCTCGATCCACAACATGGCCGCATGGATGATCGACGCCTTTGGCAGCGACGCCGTGCGCAAGAAATTTTTGCCTAAGCTTTGCACGATGCAGCACTTCGCGAGCTACTGCCTGACCGAACCCGGCTCGGGCTCGGATGCCGCGAGCCTGACGACGCGCGCGCGGCGTGATGGCGAGCATTACGT
>JBATYN010000479.1:0-6098 GCA_049674125.1 Pseudolabrys sp.
CTGATCATGTGTCATCCGGGATTTGTCGACTCAGAACTTGTAGCGATCGACTCACTCACGACGCTCCGCGAGCAAGAATTCGCTTTTCTTAATTCCGATGCTTTTCCGAAAGTGCTGGCCGGTCACGGTATCGCGCTGGTGCGAGCAGATTTGCGCGACAGCCCATGATCCGCCTACAGCACGATGACCCTGGTGCCAACCTTCACGCGATCATACAGATCAATCACGTCGACATTGCGCATGCGAATGCAGCCCGAAGACACGTTGTGGCCGATTGTCCACGGCTCGTTGGAACCATGGATTCGATAAAGCGTCGATCCAAGATACATTGCACGCGCTCCGAGCGGGTTGTTCGGACCGCCGGCGACAAAATGCGGCAGATACGGTTGCCGCCTCATCATTTCATCGGGCGGCACCCAATCCGGCCATTCCTTCTTACCCGAGATCGAGTGCTGGCCTGACCAGGTGAATCCAGGGCGGCCAACGCCAATACCGTAACGCATTGCCCTTCCCTCACCCTCGACCAAATAGAGGAAATGGTTCGGCGTATCGATCACGATCGTGCCCGGGGTTTCCTTTCCACCATAGGCAACCTGTTGACGCAGGTAGCGCGGGTCCATACGGCCGTCCGACATCTGCTGCTGCTCGAGCCTGGGATCGACCTGCGATGAGTTCGCGTAAGTGTTGACCGGTGGCGGGCCATACCATTGCTGCGGTCCACGCCGAGGCTGCTGCGACGAATCGCCGAAGAGGAACTCAATGAAGCCCCCACCGTAGTTGGATTGTGGTTGCGCCGCGGCGACCACCATTTGCGGTG
Source organism: Pseudolabrys sp. (assembly GCA_049674125.1). GTDB lineage: Bacteria > Pseudomonadota > Alphaproteobacteria > Rhizobiales > Xanthobacteraceae > Pseudolabrys. The sequence continues at coordinate 818 of JBATYN010000479.1, forward strand.
TCTGCGGCGGCGGCCCGGGCGGCGTGAGAGACAACGGCTCCGCCGTCGCAAAACTGGACCAACAAACAACCGCGAGCCCGAGCACGCACGAACGCCGCATTGGCACACCTTACAAGTTCGACTATTTCACCCGTATCCTGAGTTAAAAGCCAAACGCCCACCGAATGGTAAATCGCCGTAAACCACGATCCGATATGGTAAACGAGCGGTTTCCATACGTTTTCCACGCGTTTCCCCTGTGCATGCAACGCAGCGTTAAACCTGCCTCGCTAAGAACAATTACCGGCATGCGTGGGACCAAAACGTGCAGCGCAAGGTATTTCGTATCGAGCAGATGGTTAGGGGTGGTCGTGACACCTACCGTGCTGCGCAACACTCCGCTGGTGAGCCAATTCGGCCGGCCGAACGCGGCCCTTCGAAAGAGCGTCCGCTCGCCGCCATCCAGGATGACATCGCCCGCATCAGGCGCGAGTTGTCGTTGCTGATCAACGATGGCAATGATCGCCGCATGGCACGCGCGGCGGGTGAGCTCGCTGTTGCGATCGAAGGCATGGAAACGGCCACGCAAAAAATTCTGGCGTCGACCGAAGTCGTCGACGACTGCGCGCGGATCCTCGCCTCGGCGTTGACCGACGACTACCACCATGGGCTGACACAGGACGTGCAGGACCATGTCGTTCGCATTTACGAAGCGTGTAATTTTCAAGATCTGTCAGGTCAGCGCATTGGCAAAGTCATCGAGATGTTGATGATGCTCGAAGAGCGGCTGGTGGCCACGATGGAGCGCTACAACAACACTGGCGAACCGGCACAGACACCCTCACCCAGCAACGACCTCATCAACGGTCCCAGGCTCGATGGCGCCAGCGGCCACGCGAGCCAACAGGACATCGATGCGATGTTCGCTTAGTTCGGCCGGCGGATTGCGATAAAGCAGATCAGTGCGACTGTTGCAAAACCGGCAGCTAGCGCCAACGCCGCCGAGTCGGACATGCGTTCGATGACAAACGCCATCACCAACGGCGCAGCTGACTGTACGAACAAAAACGGCCCGGCGAGCCGGCCGATCAAGTGGCCGTAGCTGGCTGCTCCAAAAAGCGCGAGCGGTACGGCGCCGCGCGTAATCGTGACAAGCCCGTTAGCGCCGCCAAACATCAGCGCGAAGGCGGCCGCAGTCCCGATCGACACGCCCAAAAACGCAAGCATGACGAAAGCGCACAACAAGCTGCTGAGTGCAAACTGGGCCACCCACAATGGATGGAGATTGCGGCCAAATGCGAATTCGATCAGACGCGCGCCAACTTGTGCGGGCCCAAATAAAGCGCCTATCCAGACGACTGTGCCCGCTTCAATTCCAGTGCGCGCGAAAATAGTCAGCAGATGCGCCGAGAGTCCGGATGGAACGAACGCATATGACGCGAAGGCCGACGCCACCAGGATAAACGGCAATCCATGGGGTGGGAGGACTTTGATCGGCGCAGCGGAGTCGCTTTGCACCGGCACATCGGCTTTGTAACGGCTGCGTGGCAGCGCAGCGGCGTGCAATGGGGCGGCGATGCAGACGAGGAGCGCAGCGTAAGTGAGATAGGTGCCCTGCCAGCCCACACGGTCGATCAGAAGATGTGTTGCAGGCCAGCTAACTGTCGAAGCAAAGCCCCCGGCCAATGTCAGCGCGGTAATTGGTCTTCGCGCGCCAATTCCGAATATCCGGCCAAGCGTGGCGAAAGCTGAATCGTAAAGATTCGCCGCCATCGCAACGCCAAGTACCATCCAGACTGCGTAATAAGCGATTGGGTGCGCAGCATACACGATAAGAAACAACCCAAGCCCGCCGATCAGTGAGCCGATGGTCATCACGACATGGCCGCCGAACCGATCGATCGAACGACCGACAAATGGCGAGCCCAACCCGGCGATCAAGAGACCGACGGAAAAACCTCCCATGGTGAATGAGATTGACCAATGGCGCTCTGCTGCGATCAACGGCACCATCAACACTGGTGTGTAAAAGATGGTGCCCCAGGACAGAATTTGGGTAACGCCGAGCACCGGCACGGCGCGCCAAGGCCCATGGATGAAGTCGCGCAGGTCGGTCATGAGGCAGCCAGTGAAGACGCCGATTCAACTACCTCTAGCACGTCAGCGCGTACGCGCTCATGCGTGGGGAGAGCAGCGGGTCATCACTGTGCGGGCTTTGGCGGTGGCGGCGCCGTTTTCGGTTTCGGTTTTGGTTTGGTGGCCGCCCGCTTGGCGCCTTCTCCGCCGCACCGGACGTAGACCATCGTGCCGTAACGGCCCTGCACTTCGGAATCCACCCAGCGCAAAATCATGATGCGGCCATCGAAGGTGAGCACTTCCCGATCCTGCGCACCGCCAGGCTCGCTGTCGGCCGGACCGATAAATGTCTTCCCGCCGGGCGCTCCCTTAAGGCGCAGTTCTGTCGGCGTCGCCTCATCAGCAAGATGCATCATGACTCCGCCATTGGGGCCCAGCACGATGACATAGGGCTGCTTGCAGCCACCTGCGGCCGCTTGCTCGGTGCGCGCGCGGTCCTCGTCCTTGTGATAGGCCGCAAGCCCCCAACGTCCGACGATATCCTGTGGCGGGAAGGCCGGAGGCAGCGTCGGCACGACCGACGGCGTGGCGGGCTGGTCGAGTTGCGGCCCTGTCGCACAACCCGATAGTCCAAGCGCGAAAACAGTGAGGACCATTGCAGTCGACAGAGTGGGGCGATTTGGATGGCTCATTCCGGCTCCTTGCGCGGCAACCCCGCGACTTTGGAGGGCATCCGCGAACAGCGCAAGCGGGGTTTAGCTGAAGGGCTTCCCGATTTGGCCGCCGCATTACCTTGACACCCCGGCGCTAAGGCAATATTTCCCGGTCAGCGATTGGCACTCCTTCGCTGCGAGTGCTAAATAACTGAAAAGCCTATACTTTCTGTTTCACAAGACGCGCATTAGCGCCAAGAGGGAGTCCATGGCCAAGACCAAGTTTCGTCCCCTGCATGACCGGGTCGTCGTGCGCCGTATCACCGCTGAAGAGAAGACCAAAGGCGGCATCATCATTCCCGACACAGCCCAAGAGAAGCCCCAGGAAGGGCAAGTGATTGCTGTCGGCCCGGGCAGCCGCGACGAGGCCGGGAAGCTCATTCCTGTCGACATCAAGTCCGGCGATCGGGTGCTGTTCGGCAAATGGTCGGGCACTGAAGTCAAATTGGACGGCGAAGAACTACTGATCCTGAAGGAGTCCGACATCATGGGCGTGATCGCCTGACATCTCATCAAAGTTCATTGGAGTAATTTGAAATGGCTGCCAAAGACGTAAAATTTTCCGGCGATGCCCGCGACCGCATGCTTCGTGGCGTCGACATTCTTGCAAATGCCGTAAAGGTGACGCTCGGGCCGAAAGGCCGCAACGTCGTACTCGATAAATCGTTCGGTGCTCCGCGCATCACTAAAGATGGTGTGACGGTCGCGAAGGAAATCGAACTTGAAGACAAGTTCGAGAACATGGGCGCGCAAATGGTCCGCGAAGTCGCTCAAAAGACAAATGATCTTGCCGGCGATGGCACCACCACTGCCACCGTGCTCGCGCAAGCGATCGTGAAGGAAGGTGCAAAGTCCGTCGCCGCCGGCATGAACCCGATGGACCTCAAGCGCGGCATCGATATCGCGGTTGTCGCGGTGGTCAGGGACATCGGAAAGCGCGCCAAGAAAGTGAGTTCCTCAGCGGAGGTTGCTCAAGTCGGCACGGTGTCGGCCAATGGCGATTCCAATATCGGTAGCATGATCGCCAAGGCGATGCAGAAGGTCGGTAACGAGGGTGTCATCACCGTCGAAGAAGCCAAGGCGATGGAGACTGAGGTCGAGATCGTCGAAGGCATGCAGTTCGACCGCGGATACATCTCACCGTATTTCATCACCAATGCGGAGAAGATGCTCGCCGAGCTCGAAGATGCATACATCCTTCTGCACGAGAAGAAACTCTCGGGCCTGCAGTCGATGCTTCCCGTCCTGGAAGCGGTGGTGCAGTCCGGCAAGCCGCTAATCATCATTGCCGAGGATGTCGAGGGCGAAGCGATTGCTACGTTGGTGGTCAACAAGCTCCGCGGTGGCCTGAAAGTCGCGGCCGTGAAGGCTCCCGGCTTTGGCGATCGCCGAAAGGCTATGCTCGAGGACATTGCTATCCTCACCGGTGGGCAACTGATCTCCGAAGATCTCGGGATCAAGCTCGAGAACGTCACCACGGCCATGCTCGGTCGCGCGAAGAAAGTTATCATCGAAAAAGAAAAGACGACCATCGTGCACGGCGCCGGCAAAAAGCCGGACATCGAGGCGCGGGTGCAGCAGATCAAGGCACAGATCGAGGAAACGACCTCTGACTATGACCGCGAAAAGTTGCAGGAACGGCTGGCGAAGCTCGCCGGCGGGGTCGCTGTGATCCGTGTTGGCGGCGCCACAGAAGTAGAAGTGAAAGAGAAGAAGGATCGCGTCGAGGACGCCCTCAACGCAACCCGCGCTGCGGTCGAGGAAGGCATCGTACCGGGCGGTGGCGTTGCGTTGCTGCGTGCCAAGAAGGCGGTTGGTCGCATCCAAGACGAGAATCCGGATGTACAGGCCGGCATCAACATCGTGCTCAAGGCGCTTGAGGCACCGATCCGCCAGATCGCGGAAAATGCCGGCGTGGAAGGCTCGATCGTGGTCGGCAAGATTATGGACGAGAAGTCGGAAACTTACGGCTTCGACGCCCAGACCGAGAAATATGTCGATATGGTTGAGGCGGGTATCATTGACCCCGCCAAAGTAGTGCGCACGGCCCTGCAAGACGCTGGCTCGGTTGCCGGCCTGCTTGTGACGACCGAGGCGATGGTTGCCGAGCTTCCGAAGGAACCGGCGCCGGCAATGCCGCCAGGCGGTGGAATGGGCGGCGGAATGGGCTTCTACGGTCTCGCAATCCCAAAATGCGAAGGGGCGCGGCGAAAGCCGCGCCCTTTTCTTTTTTCACGCCCCCGTAAGGTCAGTGATCGCTGAGCCGGAATTTCAGCGTTTGGGTGCCCTCCAATACAATCCCGTCACCTTGCCGGCGCCAGCCAGTCACCTGGTTGAGAGTAGCGAGCATTTCTTCATCTGCTTGCAGGCGTTCCGGTGTGCATTGCCCGGCACTCATCATCTCAGGCATGCCTTCCGGCAGTGGGCCTGCCTCGACCTTGATTGCAGTGTCCGACACCTCGATATGCGCCGGCACGGTTCGGCACCACAAATCGATTCGGGCATTGCCGCCC
>JBATYN010000480.1:0-6144 GCA_049674125.1 Pseudolabrys sp.
GCATTACCCTTATCATTCCCATCGGCGGCGCCGACATGCCGGTGGTGGTGTCGATGCTCAATTCCTATTCCGGTTGGGCCGCCGCCGCGATGGGCTTCACCTTGGAAAACACCGCGCTGATCATCACGGGCGCGCTGGTCGGCTCCTCGGGCGCGATCCTGTCCTACATCATGTGCAAGGGCATGAATCGCTCGTTCATCTCGGTAATTCTGGGCGGCTTCGGTGGCGAGGTGGCCGGGCCGGCGGGCGGCGGCGAGCAAAGACCGGTGAAGCTCGGTTCAGCCGAGGATGCTGCCTACCTGCTGAAGAATTCCTCGAAGGTGATCATCGTGCCGGGCTACGGCATGGCGGTGGCGCAGGCCCAGCATGCGCTGCGCGAAATGGCCGACAAGCTGAAGAAGGAAGGCGTCGAGGTCAAATACGCCATCCATCCGGTCGCAGGACGAATGCCTGGCCACATGAATGTGCTGCTCGCCGAGGCAAATGTGCCTTACGACGAAGTGTTCGAGCTTGAGGATATTAATTCAGAATTTGCGCAAGCCGATGTCGCTTTCGTGATCGGTGCAAACGACGTTACGAATCCAGCGGCGGAAGATGACAAAAGCTCGCCGATCTACGGTATGCCGGTGTTGCAAGTGTGGAAGGCGGGCACCGTGATGTTTATCAAACGCTCGCTCGCATCCGGCTATGCTGGAATCGACAATCCGTTGTTCTATCGCGACAACACGATGATGCTTCTTGGCGATGCCAAGAAAATGACCGAGAGCATCGTGAAAGCGATGTGAGCGGCGCTCGCAAGCGCAGGGCGCACACCGGTTAATGGTGCGCCGGTTTCGTCGCTAGCGTGCGGTAGGCTTTACTTCGCCCATGGAAACAGCACGGCCGGGAAGTCGGCTGCATAACGACGTTCCTTGTGGTGGTCCGGGAGCGTCGGCGGTGGGGCAGCCTGTGGTTCAATGACTTTGCGATAGAGGTGCCAGGTCGCATGGCCGAGCACCGGTATCACAACGGTCAAGCCGAGAAAGAATGGCAGAGAACCGATGATAAGCAGGGCGCCAACAATCAGGCCCCACACCGCCATCGTCAAAGGGTTGCGAGCGACAGCGCGGATCGACGTCAACAGCGCGACAGCCGCGCCGACGTCGCGATCGATCAGCAGCGGGAATGACACCACGCTGATCGTGAGCACCAGAATTGCGAACAGGAGACCAACCCCATTGCCAAGGATGATCAGATTCCATCCGGCGCGCGTTGTGAGGACTTCGTTTAAGAATGCTTCGACCGATGGCCGCGGTGCATATCCGAAATTGGCGATGTAGATGGCGTTCGCGGCCGCTACCCAGATCACGAAAATAGCCAGGAGAAGAAGTCCGAGAGCGGCGATCGCACCGATCGACGACGATTCGAACACATCGAAGGCGTGCGTTGCAGATGTTTCGAAACCCGCTTCCCTGCGCCGGCTTAGCTCGTAAATGCCGAGTGCGGCGATGGGGCCGACCAGGGCGAACCCGCTCACAAGCGGATAGAGTAGTGGGAGAATTGAATAGCCGAACGCGAGCCGCGCCAGCACGAAGCCGACGATGGGGTAAATGATGCAGAGGAACATTGCATGTGTCGGCATCGCATAGAAATCGTTGACGCCCTTGCCCAGGGCATCGCGCAAGTCTGCTACGCCGATGGTTCGGACGACGGGCAGCGCGGGACGAACGCTCGCGCCAACCAAAATATTTGAATAAGCCATAACGTAACCTCCCGAGACTTGTGGCCCGGGTGGCGTGGCGCTCGGAGTCGGGACACCGCGTTACCGGCTCTTGATCGCGTCACGTCATGAGCCATTGCTGGTTACTATAACGCTGCTACGCGGCGATCGTTGATCACAACTCCGCGTGCGGTTCCGCTTACATTAATTCGAGGTTTCCGCGGACGCTGCAATGCGCACGGAAAAGCCGTTTCACGTCATTTTTCCCCGGCTTTACCAAAGACCCAGAGGAATTCGGCCTCGAAATGACGATAAAGCAACTCGGCGCCGAGCGGGGTGAGGTGATCGGTGTCGAGATAATAGACACCTTGAGGGCCAAAGGGTGCGCACTTGTCACGATCACAGAAGGCATCCATCGGATCGATCAATCTGGCGTTCGGAAACGTGGCCGCAACGCGCCTGAGCACGGTCATTGCTTCTGTGTTCCTTTGTTCGACTTTGCGCCGATCGAGCAGGCAGGATTCGCGCGGCTCTCCGCTGATCTTTGCCCGCATCAGGCAATCGGCGGGCGGATGTTCGAGCTCCGGAACCGGGCCGACGATGAGCACGCGGTGTGCCGGCGAGATCGCCTTCAACATGTCCGTCAGGCCGCGGTCGAGAATGCCGGTATATCCGGTACTGGCACGATCGCTGTCGCGCCACAGAAGCCGGGGCAGCTCGGCGTCGCCTGCAGGCGTGTCATGGCCGCTATAAAGAAGCCACCGCGCGCCCAACATCACGCCGGTGATCGTCTGGCCTTGCTGCTTCTGGAACCATTGAAGGAGCTCGTCATTGCTTGCCGCACATGTGCGAGCGACGAAAAAATCAACTTCGACTCCCAGGAGCGGCGGACATGAGGTCTTGCCCAATATCACCGCGGCGCCTTTTGCGGCTTGCGCCGCCCATTCTGCAACCGGCGCCAGCATCAATGCGTGCGAGTCGCCCCAAACAACGACGTTTGGTTCTTTCGCGCCGCCGACGAGGCAAGGCTTGACGTAAACGAAGTCCGCCACGGCATTGCTGGTCCGGCAGCTGCTCAACGGCTGAGACGGCGCCCCAGCCAAATCGATGCTTTGCACGTTTCCTACGAATAGCGGGCTACGGGCGAGGACCAGCGCGACAATTGCGACGACCGCGGAACCGGCAAGCCCTGCAAGGATGATGCGTCCACCAAACCGACGCGTGACGTCCAATCGCCGCAAACTTTTCATCGGTTGCTCGAGGAAAAGATAGGTCGGCACGGACAGGATGAGCGCCATGCTGGATGCAGCGATATCTTTCCAATGACTGCCATGCGCGACCGGCAACGTCCGAGCGAGCGCGGTCAACGGCCAATGCCACAAATACCAGCTGTAGGACAACACACCGATTGTCACGACGGGGCGGCTGGCCAGGATTTTCATCAGTGGTGCGCGTTCATTGCCAAGACCGGATGCCAGCAGAAGCAATGCGCCGAATGTCGGCAGGCATCCTGCGGCCAAGCCGGGATAGCTGATATGTGAGTCAAAAAAAACGACTGAAGCGATGATGGCGAGAAAGCCGACGATTCCTAACGCTGTACGAAACCGTGGTGGCACCGTGCTGCCGCCGATCACGGCAGTTGCGAGCATTCCGCCCAACGAAAATTGCCACGCGCGTGACATGATTGAGAAAAATGCCAGGCGGTGATCGGTCTTGGTCAGAATTGCCAGGACGAGGTATGAGCCGCCAATGACCGCTACACCGGCAATCAGCAAGGCGACAACGGGGCGCGATTTGCGACGCCTGGAGGCCGCAATGACTGCGCCAATGATGGCGGGCGCCAACAGATAATATTGCTCCTCGACACCCAACGACCACGTGTGCAGCAGCGGTACGATTTCCGACCGCACCGCAAAATATTCGGTGCCCGAGCTAAAGAAATAGTTCGATGCCATGGCCGCCGTGGCAGCCGCCGAATTTGCGAGTTCCCGCAACTCCCGCGGCAGCAGCGGAAACAGCGGCGCAATGGCGAGCGTGACACACGTAACGAGCAGCAGCGGCGGCAGGATGCGCAGGATCCGGCGCGCATAAAAATCCGTTGTTGAGAAGCGGCCGGCCAGTGTCTGTTCGACGATTTGCGTTGTGATCAGAAATCCGGAGATAACGAAGAATATATCAACGCCGACAAAACCGCCCCGAAAGCCTGGGATGCGCGCGTGGAATGCGATGATCGCCATGATGGCGATGGCCCGCATGCCATCGATGTAAACGAGGCGGCCCGCCTCCGGGCCGGCGCGCGCAACATCACGAGCGCGGCCCCTTGCCGCTGCTGCCAAAGCTGAATCTGAATGCATAACCCCGGTTCCGCGCGGGACACTATCAGCGAATCGCGGGACAGCGGAAGGGTCAGCTGTTAGGCATCAAATGCCTCGGCGCCGCGTTCAACTCGGCACATCGGCCGGGAGCGGCAGCGCGCAATGCACGCGCACGCCCTCGCGCGCATATTCGACGCGTGTCTTGGCCTGAATCTGCCCCGGCAGGACGAACGCTAAAAGGCGCGAACCGAAACCCTGCCGCGTCGGTTGTGTCACCGGCAGACCGCCGGTTTCCACCCAATCGAAGGCGAGCGTGCGACGTATGGCATCGATCGTGACGTTCCATGTCACTTCCACCTTGCCGCCGTAGACTGACAGTGCGCCATATTTTGCGGCGTTGGCTGTAAGCTCGTGGATTGTCATGCCAAGCGACACTGCGATCTGTGACGACAACGCGACTTCCGGTCCGCGCAGCGTGATGCGCCCGGTTCCGTCGTCGAAGGCATCGAGCTCACTTCGCAGAATATCGCCAAATTCGACCGCGCGTTCCTGATCGGCGAGCAGCAGATGCGTCTTGGCAAGCGATTGGATGCGGCCGAACAGAGCGGTCTTGAAATCCTCCATGTTGTCGACCGTGCGTGCCGTAGAACCCATGATCGCCTGCACTGTGGCGAGGGTATTTTTTACGCGATGATGTAACTCCCGAACCAGGAGCGCCTGCTGTTCCTCGGCCCGCTTTCGGTCAGTAATATCGACCAGCATATTCACCGCCCCAACTAAGCGGCCGGATTCATCATGAAGCGGTGTCGGGTAGGGGATAAACGGTACGCGCGTGCCGTCAGGACGCTCGGCAGCGGCTTCCATACCGCGCACGGCCCGGTCTTCCTTCAGTGCAATGGCCATCGGGCACTCGTCGTGCCGCAGCGGCGTGCCATCCGGCCAAAACAATTTCCAGGATCCGCACCATTCACTCGTGCCCAGTCGCGGCCGGTGGCCCCATAGCGCGGCAGCGGCGTCGTTGAAGTAGGTGATCCGTCCGTCCGCGTCGGTCGTATAGACCGCCGCCGGCAGCGCATCCAGGAGTTCGCGGAATCGGCGTTCGCGTTCGCGCAATGTTGCCTGCGAACGCAACGTGTCGACGATGGGTACGACATTATCGGTGGCGGGCATGCGGCCGTAAGCGATGACCGCCCGTTCCAGCTCACTCTCAAGAAATCCGATTGGTTCGTCCATTCCCAGCCAACTTCTCGCAACGCAATAAACAACACTATCCCTCTCACTCTTGAGGGAAGCGTATCAACTCGCAGCGCCAACGCGCTTATCGTCAAATGGTTGCATGGTTCGGCTCAAATTTTTCGCGGTTTGACGGCGTAGCCTTAATAAAGCCCAGCCGCGCGGGGGAGTTCAGCCGGGTCAAAGGCTTCGGAGCATGACGTAAGCGTCGACACGGCCCAACCGGGGGTGGTCGAAGACCCCCGGTAACCGTCCGGCGATGGCAAATCCCAAGCTCTGCCAGAGCCGCACCGCGCGCTCGTTCGACGCAATCACGAAGTTAAACTGCATGGCGCTAAAGCCGCGCGCCCGTGCCTCGTCGAGGGAATGCGTGCCCATGGCTCGCGCCACGCCGCGGCCGAAGGCATCCGACGCCACGACGTAGCCGCAATTGGCCACGTGCGCGCCGCCGCCACGATTGTTGGTGCGCAAATAGTAGGTGCCGACGACCGTTCCGTTGTCATCGGCCACGAACACAGTGTGGCCCTGCGATCGCCAATAGCCGATCGCGTCGGCGCGCGAAATATCGCGCGATACAGGATAGGTTTCGCCGGCACGGAAAGTTGGTTCAAGAATGCGCCAGATGGCGTCGTCGTCGCTTGCCGTGGCCTGCCGGATACGCACTATTCTGCCGCCACCTGCGCCGTTCCTTGCGTGAGTTTGGGATTCAGTTCGCAGGCTTCTTCCCAGCTCAGCACATTGAGAGATTTCACGAGCTTACCGACGCCGTCGGTCTGGGCACAGAGCAGGCCGAGTTCGATGATCTCTGCGTCGGTGAAATGCTCGGACAAATCCCGGTAGACCTCATCTTTGTCGATGGCGTGCTCGCCTTGTTTGAAGAGGTCGGAATAGCGGAGC
>JBATYN010000481.1:0-5207 GCA_049674125.1 Pseudolabrys sp.
GATAACCCAGGCGCCACACTGGTCTTGTTCGATCATTTCCTCGCAAATCTTTATGGGCCGGCTCGCTTGCTGTCGCTGTTGCGGCAAAAGCCGGAACTCATCGCGCTAATTGTGCTGGTGCTTGGCATTGCCCCGCGGTTGGGCGATACGCTAGCGCGCCATCCTCAGGTCATGGATGCGTTGGTCGACCCGAGTTTTTTCGGCACTCTCCCGGATGAGGCAGAACTTGGCCGGCGCTTCGATGCGGCGCTTGCCCAGTCGCGTTACGACGAGGATTTGCTCGAACGTATCCGTATGTTCGGGCTGGAATATATGTTTCTGATCGGCGTGCGGATCCTGTCCGGAACCGTAACGGCGCGTCAGGCGGGAGAAGCTTTTGCGCGGCTAGCTGACGCGGTGCTTCGGGCGGTGCACCGCGCGATTTCGGACAATTTTGCTGCGACCTACGGGCACCTCCGCGGGGAGGAAACGGCCGTCGTCGCCATGGGCAAACTCGGCGGTTACGAAATGACCGCCACGTCTGATCTCGACCTCATTCTCATTTACGATTTCGATGAACAAGCTCCGGAATCAGACGGTGCGCGGCCGCTCTACGGGGCGCAATATTTTGCGCGGCTGACACAGCGGCTGATCAATGCGTTGACTGCACAGACAAATCACGGGGCGCTCTACCAGGTCGACATGCGGCTGCGGCCTTCAGGCCGCACCGGGCCGCTAGCAACGCGCCTTGATAGTTTTGCCATCTACCAGGAGACCGAAGCCTGGACCTGGGAGCACATGGCATTGACGCGCGCGCGCGTGGTTTCATCCTCGCCCGCATTCAAACAACGAGTTGAGGGTGCCGTCCGGGATATCTTGCGCCGTCCACGTGACGCCCAGCTGACGGCCGGCGATGTTGTGGAAATGCGAGCGGCCATTGCGAAGGAAAAAGGCGATGGCGACCGCTGGGATCTCAAATATGTCGCCGGCGGCCTAATCGATATTGAGTTCATCGCGCAATATTTACAGCTCGTCCATGCTCATCAATGTCCCGATATTCTCGACACGTCGACCGCGCGTGTGCTCGATAAAGCCTGGGCGCTGCGCGTTTTGGCGGTGGAGGATGCCGAAATCCTGCGCCCGGCTGTGCAGCTTTACCAGGACCTCACGCAGATCTTGCGCTTGTGCTTGCCGGGTGCGTTCAACCCCAAAACCGCGGGTGCGGGACTGCTGCGTTTATTGGCCCGCGCAGGCGATGTGCCGGATTTTGCCACGCTTGATGCGACGTTGGTCGAAACGCAGGCGAAAGTGCGCGAAAGCTTTGTGCGTATTCTGGGCAAAGCACCTTAGCTGCGATCAGGCAGCTTCTTCCTTGGGGAAGAGACACTGCGGCTCAAGCGGCAACCGCACGACCACGAGCGTGCCTTTGCCAAGAGTCGAGCGAATGCGCATGCGCCCGCCGTGCAGCTCGACCAACGATTTGGATATTGCGAGCCCCAATCCCGAGCCTTGATGGCTTTTCGTGAGCTGGCTTTCGACTTGTTCGAATGGCCGGCCGAGCCTCGTCAGCGCATCTTTGGCAATGCCGATTCCGGAATCGGCGATCGCAAGGGTGATGCAATGATCGTACGCGCGTCCGCGTACGGTGACACGGCCACCCGTGGGCGTGAATTTCACCGCATTGGACAGCAAATTGAGTGCGACTTGCTTGAGCGCGCGGCGGTCAGCCCTCAACTTGAGCTCTGGCGATGTCCGAGACGTTACCTGCAGCTGCTTGTCCTGGGCGCGGGCGGCAACCACACGCATGGCTTCATTGAGCAGCGTATCGAGGTTGAGATCCTCGAAATCAAGCCGGATGCGGCCAGCCTCGATTTTCGACATGTCGAGGATGTCATTAATGACCTCAAGCAGATATTGGCCACTGCCGCGGATGTCGGTGCAATATTCATTGTATTTGTCTGCGCCGAGCGGCCCAAACATGCCCGATTCCATGATTTCGGAAAAGCCGATGATGGCATTCAGAGGCGTGCGGAGTTCGTGGCTCATATTGGCGAGGAATTTTGATTTTGCCTGGTTCGCCTCTTCAGCGCGGGTTTTTTCTTCCGCATATTTTTCGGTAAGTTCGGCCGATCGCTGCTGCGACGCGCGCAGATCGGAAACCGTGGCCATAAGGCGCTTTTCACTGTCGATCAGCTTTTCCTCGTGTCTCTTGAGCGCAGTGATGTCGGTGCCGACGGAAACATAGCCGCCATCCTTGGTGCGCCGCTCGCTGATATGCAGCCAGCGGCCATCCTCAAGCTGCGCTTCAAACGTGCGCGCGCCAGGGATGCTCGGACCTGCGGTCGTCACCTTGTTGCGCACCACCGGTTTGCTGCCTGCCGAGACGATGGATTCGTAGGATGCGCCAACCATGATTGCTTCGTCGGGCAGATGATGCAGTTCCTGAAAGTTGGAATTGCACAGGACCAGACGGTTATCGGCATCCCATAACACGAATGCTTCGGGGATCGTCTCGATCGCGTCACGCAGCCGCATATCGGCGGCAACGGTCTTCTCCACCAGACTTTTCTGTTCGGTAATGTCGACGGCGATGCCGATCAGATGCAGACCAGGCTCTCCGGGCTGGCGCACCAGTTCGCAGCGTGCGCGTAGCCAGATCCAGTGTCCGGCGGCATGGCGCATGCGGAAAGCGTGGTCGATGGTGGTCGCGGTCGCTTCGGCAAGTTCAGCGGCGAGTTCATATAGCCGGACGTCCTCGGGGTGAACGAGGGCGTTGACGTCGCCGAAGGACAGCAAGTCGTCTTTGGCATCGAGGCCGAGAATTTCAAACATCGATTGCGACCAGAAGATGCGGCCACGCGCGAGATCCCAATCCCATAACCCGCACCGGCCGCGGTTGAGTGCCGTATCGATGCGGCTGCGGACAGTTTCATAAATCAGGTCGGCTTCCCGCGCACGTGTTGCCTGCCAGTGGAAAGCGAACCCGAGAATGAGGACGACAAAGCCGGTCGTCGCCGACAGGGTGACGGTGAGAGCCGTGAGCGACCGCCAGTTGGCGAGCGCGGCTTCGCGTGACTGGATGACTGCGAGCTGGCCAAACGGCACGTTGAGCATTCGTACCGTTGCCAACGCGCGGCTTTCGTCCGGCAGTGTAATTTCCATGACGCCGGCACCGGCGCCGAATGTCGTCAGTGGTTGGGTCGGGCCTAACAGGTCAATGAGGCGGCGGCCGATCGTGGAGTTGCTCGCGGGGCTTGCGGCCGTGATCACACCATCGGCATTGGTTAGAACAAAGCGCCGGCCGGCGGCGAGCGCCCATGACGGCAGGGATCGCGCAAGCACTTGATGCGGCCTTTCGATCGCGTCGGCAGGCTGCTTTAACGGCTGTTGCAGGCGTTCGGCGGCAAGGTCTGCGAGCGCTTCAAGTGAAACCAGCTCGCTGGTGAGGGTCTGACGGCGGTGGTCGAGGATTTGGACAAGGGCGCCAACGCAGATGGTGGCGAGAAACGCGATGATGAGCACCGGAACCGCGCGGCGCAGGAGAGGTTCGGCGTTCAGCAGCCTCCGATACGCCGGCTTGGCGATCGATTGCGCGAGGCCTTTAATAGAATCGGGATGTGCAGACGCACTCGCCGCAGCGGCGCGCGCCATAGAAAGCCTCCGTTCGGAATTTCCCCTGTCACCCTCGAACCGGAAGGATGTGCCGCATCGCTTTCCGAATCACTTGTCGATTGGAATCGATGGACGCTGATTTGTCGAGAGTCCGAAGAGTCAAATATTTAAAAAATGTTACCCACGGATACTTTCGGCAACACAAATTGGCGCCGCGGTACCATTCAGGGGGCGGCAAGGGCGCGTTCGACGATGTCGGCCAAATCACGTGAGATATTAGGTGCCCCCTTGAGGCGTTGGAGGGCGGTTTCGGCCTTGGCGCGCCGGGCGCTTTCGAGCGTGCGCCAGGTGCGGAAGGCCGTGGCGAGACGCGCGGAAATTTGCGGATTTTTCGGATCAAGAGCGAGGATCGTATCGGCAACGAAATCGTAGCCGGCACCATCCGGGCGGTTGAATTGGGTGGCATTGGCCTGCGCGAAGGCCCCGACCAGCGCGCGCACGCGGTTGGGATTTGCCATCGAGAAAGCCGGGTGGCTGGTGAGGGCCCGGACCGTATCGAGGGTATCCGGCTGCGGGATCACCGCTTGCAACGAAAACCATTTGTCGACGACCAGCGCGTCCGATGCATAACGCGCGTAGAGGTCGGCAAGCGCGGTCTTGCGCTCCGGGACATCGTGCAACGATAAGGTTGCCAGCGCCGCCATGCGGTCTGTCATGTTGTCGGCGGTCTTAAATTGCCGCGCCGCCCGGGCAATGGCCGCGGGCTCCGCCCTTGCCCCGAGCAGGTCGAGAGCGACATTGCGCAAGGCGCGGCGTCCGGCACTATGGGCGTCAGGCGAATAGGGGCCCGGCACCGTCGTGCGGTCATAGGCTGCGGTGAGTGCCGGGCCAAGCGTTTTGGCGATCTCTACTTTCAGTGCGGCGCGGGCACGAAAAATCGCATCCGGATCGATGTCATGTCCGATCTCACGCGCAATATCACCTTCGCCCGGCAGCATGAGCGCAAGTGCGACAAACGCCGGCTCGAGAGTCGTGTCATCGAGGACGGCCGCCAGTGCGCCCGTCAACTTGTCGTCGTTGCCGACCGACCGGCCCGTACGCAAGGCCGCCACATTGGCGATCAGCAAGCGCGTCGAAATAGTCTGCAGCGCCTGCCAGCGGTTGAACGGGTCGCGGTCGTGCGCGGCGAGAAATCCAAGATCGCTGGCATCAAGGTCTGTGACCAGCCTGATAGGTGCCGAGAAACCGCGATTGATTGACAATACCGGGCGCTCGGAGACTCCGGAAAACTCGAAATTCGCGCTCGGCTCGCTCAGCACGACGTGGTTCGCGGTCGGCATCCCGTTCGATAACACGAGGGGGACATCATTGCCATCCTTGCCGACCAGACCAAGCGACAGCGGGATCACCATCGGGTCTTTATTTGGTTGGCCGGGAGTTGGAGGCACTTGCTGCTTGCATTCCAGCATATAGCTTCCGCGCAACTCGTCGAAACGGCCCACAACCGTGACTTCCGGTGTCCCGGCCTGGCTATACCAGCGCATGTACTGCGTCATGTCGCGGGCGCTGGCATCGGCGAAACATTGGATGAACTGTTCGACAGTCGCCGCCTCGCC
>JBATYN010000482.1:0-3289 GCA_049674125.1 Pseudolabrys sp.
GCGCTCGACCACAGCGCGGGAGCAGGCGTACAGATTGCGCGCACGCGCGTAATAGCCGAGCCCCGCCCAGGCGCGCAGGACATCGTCGAGACTGGCGCTCGCAAGAGCCTCCACTGTCGGCCAGCGCAGCAGGAAGCGCGCGTAATAGGGCGCGACCGCCTTCACCGTGGTCTGTTGCAGCATGATTTCGGAAAGCCACACACGATAGGGCTTTGGCCGTTCGCCCCGCCGCACGCGCCAGGGCAGGACGCGAGCGTGGCTGTCGTACCACGCCAGCAAGTCGCCAGCTTCAGGCGAAGCGGCTTTCTTCCGCCGAGGCAATCGGACTGCTACGGTCATGACACGACCTTGGCATATGACATGTCCACATGAGCAAGCCCTCGCGCAGTTTTCCCCGGCCACTTTCAGATCTGCTCGGCGCCACTCTGGGCGACGCGCTCAAGGCGCAGGGCTTTGCCTCGACCGAAATCATTTCCCGCTGGACCGATATTGTGGGTACCGAGATCGCCACCAACAGCGAACCGCTCAAGATCACGTGGCCTCGCCCCATCGGTAACGGGACTCCTGAACCCGCTACGCTCGTGCTGCGGGTCGAAGGCCCGGCCGCACTCGAAATCCAGCACCTGTCCACCGTCATCTTGGAAAGGGTGAATCGCTTCTTCGGTTGGCAGGCCATCGGGCGCATTGCCTTGCGGCAGGCCCCGCTGCGCCATCGCGAGCGGGTATCACCGCAGCCCCCGATCGATCCGGACATTGCCGCGCGCATCGCTGAAGCCTTGCCCGAGGTCAAAGACGAGGACCTGCGCCAGGCGCTTGCGCGGCTTGGCGCCGCAATCAAGCGAAATTGAGCGTCCGGGACGCCTTGGCAGGCTGGCCCGGCATTGCCACAATTATACTATCCAGCTAGCCAATGCCCCACGGACCGGCATTCCAGCCTTAGGAGCCTCAGTTGCAGATCACCCGCCGCGAATTTTGCCAAAGCACGGCCACCGTTGCGCTCGCGACAGCCGTGCTCGGTGTCTCCTCCCTGTCGCCATTTCCAGGTAGAGCTTTGGCTGCTGACACGGTCTCGGTCGACGAACTGATGAAGCCGGAAGCACTCCCGGACATGGTGATGGGCAGCGACAAGGCGCCGGTCACCGTCATCGAATACGCATCGATGACCTGCCCGCATTGCGCGCACTTCCAGGAGACGACATTTCCCGAACTCAAGAAGCGCTACATCGACACCGGCAAGGTTCGCTACATATTCCGCGAGTTCCCGCTCGACAATCTCGCCGCCGCGGCGTTCATGCTGGCGCGCTGCTCCGGCAAGGACGACAAGGACAAATATTTTGCGCTGATCGACACGCTCTTCCGGCAGCAGCGGCAGTGGGCGATCGAGAAGCCGATCCCGCCACTGCTTGCCATCGCCAAGCAGGCGGGCTTCACCGAGCAGACCTTCAACGCCTGCCTCGCGAATCAGCAGGTGCTTGATGGCATCGAAAGTCTGCGTCAGCGCGCTGTCGACAAGTTCAAAGTGCAGTCCACACCCACCTTCTTCGTCAACGGAACGGCCTATCCAGGCGCCCTGTCGATCGAAGAGATGGCCAAGGCCATCGACCCCTATCTCAAGAGCTGACAAGGGTTTTTTCGGTTTGGCTGTCAATTTCGGCCGGTCGCTACCGGCGCGATTTCCTCCCGGTCATTCCGAAAGGTCTGGAAAACCACCCCCGCGGTCCGCACGGCAGTTGCCCTTGCGGGCGCGGCGATTCATTCTCCGGGCGGACGCGGCATAGGGGTCCCAGGCCGGGGCCAACCCTCGGAATGGCTTGCTGAATTGCTCAATGTAAAACCTGATGGTACGGCGGGCTGTCGTCCCGCTTTGCGCACGATCCCGGAAAACGGGAACGGTTTTCAGGAAAGTTCGTGCGCCAACAAAGAAGACTGCATGAGGCCTTAGCGAATGAAGCTCACACGGCTGCGCCTTCTCGGCTTCAAGTCGTTTGTCGAACCGACCGATTTCATGATCGAGCCGGGCTTGACCGGCGTGGTCGGGCCGAACGGCTGCGGCAAATCGAACCTGGTCGAAGCGCTGCGCTGGGTGATGGGCGAATCCTCGCACAAATCCATGCGCGCCGCGTCGATGGACGACGTGATCTTTTCCGGCTCCAACAGCCGCCCCGCGCGCAACAATGCCGAGGTGGCGATCACCATCGACAATTCGACGCGCTCGGCGCCGGCCGCCTTTAACGATCAAAATTCGCTGGAGATTGCACGCCGCATCGAGCGGGAGTCCGGGTCCAACTATCGCATCAATGGGCGTGAGGTCCGCGCGCGCGACGTGCAGATCATATTTGCCGATGCCTCCACCGGCGCCCGCTCCCCGGCGCTTGTGCATCAGGGCCGTATTGGCGAAATCATTCAGGCAAAGCCCGAACAGCGCCGCCGCGTGCTGGAAGAGGCCGCGGGCGTGGCCGGGCTGCATGCCCGCCGTCATGAAGCCGAGCTGCGGCTCAAGGCTGCGGAGACCAATCTTCTGCGGGTCGAGGACGTCATCGGCCAGCTTGCAGCCCAGATCGATGGCTTGAAGAAACAGGCGCGCCAGGCCATCCGTTATCGCACGGTATCTTCACAAGTCCGTAAGGCGGAAGCGACGCTCTACCACTTGCGTTGGACGGCCGCGCACAACGAAGTGACGGAAGCCGACCGTGCGAAAGACCTTTGCGTGCGCACTGTCGCCGGGCGTGTCGAGGCGGAAGCCGAGGCGTCCAAGCGTCAGGCACTCGCCGCGGCCGCGTTGCCGGAACTGCGCGAAGCAGAGGCGCGTGCCGGTGCCGCTCTGCACCGCCTCAATGTCGCTCTCCAGGACCTCGACCGCGAAGAGGCGCGTGCGAAGGACCGCATCGCCGAGCTCGATTTGCGGCTTGTCCAATTTGCGGCTGACACCGAGCGCGAGCAACGGCTCGGCGCCGACGCCGAACAGGCGATTGCGCGTCTCGCCACCGAGGAAGAAACTATCCGCGCCGAAGCGAGAGAGAGCGCCGGCCGCCGCAGCGGCGTCGACGCTAGAGTTTCAGAGGCCGACGCCGAGCTTTCTGCTGCCGAAAAGATTTTCAGCGATCTCACCACTGCCCTTGCCGACCTCACCGCGCAGCGCAACCGCTTCGAAAATGCTGCGCGCGAGCAAAGCGAGCGCATTACGAAAATTTCCTCGGAAATCGAAGCGATCGAGCGCGAGCTCAAGACGCTTCACAGCACCGACAGCGCACCGCTTGCGGCCGCGGTCGAAGGCGCGCAAGCGGCGCTG
>JBATYN010000483.1:0-2019 GCA_049674125.1 Pseudolabrys sp.
CAACTGACGTCTGCGCCCGTCGCGGCCTGCGCCACGTCGAGTACACGCAAAACCGTCACCGGCACTGGCACTGCGCAGCTCGGCGATAATTTATTGTCCACCTTCAGAGGTGACCACCGTGCACCGAGATGAGCACCTTACAGGGGCAGACGATGCGGAAAAGCTGTGACCTGTCGACGTTCCGCGCCACTCAATGCCGACATCACAGTTGATGTCCGCTATTGGCACAAAGCAGACCTTGCTTCGTGCACTGCACATGCCCGCTTTCGGGGGTAAAGCGGACATCACAACTGCACGCATCGCGTCTTGGCCGAATTACGTCCTGGCCAAAGATTTAATACCAAGCATTGACCACCCGCGCGGTAGCATCGGCGCATACACATCGCCGTTGGTTGACCTTAGCTTCAGCAATGAAGCTTTGCGGCAGAGAGCAGCGGCGTCGGCGTGAAAGTCGATAGCTTCCTCTTTGCTTTCAAAGGACGCATTCAAGTGTACGGTCGCTGCGCCGTCCTCATCAGTTGTGATCCCGAGATTGAGCTTGTTCATCATCGTGATCTCCTTGGTATCAGAGCCGCCACCCCAGGTCATAATTGCACATCGAATTCCGGGGGCTGAGGTAAATTCGCGAATGCGATCAGGACAGCGAAAAGAGTAAAGATCATTGCAATTCTCGTAGCAGCAGACCACGCAAGATTTTGGGACGCAGGGTGTCAAAGACGTGGCCAATGGTAGTTTGATGCGGTGTGGCGGATTCATCGCAGTGTCGGATTATTGATATGACCGCTTACGGATCGGTAGCTCGGTAGGTTAAACGGCTCGCGCTTCAATTGTAACGTTCAATCCGCGAGATCATAATTTTGCGCTATCTGGATTCAATGCAGGCAATAGCGGAGCGCGAGTACATGCAGGCAAAAGATCTTCAAGCATCGGAAGAAAAACGAGCTTACTTCCGCTTGCTCCGGTACCTCGTCACTAACGAACTCCAAGCCTACTATAGAGAGGAGCAGGCGCGACCTTTACAACCCCGGCTTACAGACTTCCTGAAAGAACTTGAACATTACGAGCCGTCTAAAATTCACTAGACGGCGAGCGGACATTGGCCCGAGCTCGCGGTAGCGAAGGCCGATTGAGGAGGTCGCAAGAATTGACGACCAAAAAGTAATTGAGCCCCATTTCGAAGCATACGAGTGCAGTAACGCTGCTGCCAAACCGAAAAAACTCTTAACGCAGGCCTTGGCTCGCAATAGCGCCCAGCGAATGCTCGCAAACTACGAGAGAGCAAAACGGCGCAAGTCATTGGGCGAATGACGGCGCCATCGTCCAACCGTCACCGTATTGCGCTACCTGCACCATGCATTCTTGACGGGAAGTTCTGATCGTCGCTGGGGTGATACGTTTTTTTAACCGGGGCGGTTGCACCGTATCTCACGACGAACATTTTGATCAGATGTTAGCTCGGATTATGCATCCGGCAGAAACATATCGACGACGAGCCGAACGTGCGGAACGTGCGTTCGAGAACGCTCGCACCCCGGAAGCCAAACACTTGGCGCGTATTGCGGCCCAACGTTGGCGTGAATTGGCTGAGCTTGCCCAGCGTCGAGAGGCGGAGGGCCCTCCGATCCCCGTCCACTTCGGCGACGCCAATGAAGCCGTCCATTACGCCCAAGACCACAAGTTCGCGCTCTACTGGAAGGGCACGCACGCCTTTGCGAAGCGGCAGCGCGATCTGGGCAACCGCTTCGTGGCGCGGCCCGTGTTTACGCGCAAAGGCGCGACCTACGTAGGTTTGGTGCCGCTCGACGAGCAAGAGAAGGCGAGCGGGAAAGAATCGTCTTAACTAGCGTGGGTCGGGGCGTCGTATTGCTGCCCAAGGCGGCAAAATTGGTGCGGCTAGGATCATGTCCGCTTTTGAGGGTAAAGCGGACATGACCTTTCGCACCGCACACGGCAGGCAGCAGACCGGGGGCCGACGGTCGGGTAGATGACGCTGCCCAAGGGCGGCGAAATATAGTGCCG
>JBATYN010000484.1:0-25492 GCA_049674125.1 Pseudolabrys sp.
GGAAACCACGAGGGGAAGACAGCACGAGGGGAAACCGGGGTCGCGTCGTTATTTTGGAGGAGCCCAATGGAATTGTCCCCCGAGATCACAAGATTCGTGCGCTCGCGTCCGGTGATTGAATGCGCACAGTGTGGCGACCGCATCTTCATCCCTGAATGGTCAGAATGTCTCGACGGTTGCCGTGTGCGGCATGTATGGCAATGCGACGCTTGCGGCATCTCATTCGAAACGACGGTGCGTTTCGCGGCCTAACGGGGAAATCTCTCGCATCACCCGAGTTGGTACGCTGAACGGCGCGCCTTTTTTCACGCAATTTTGCACAGTCAGCGACGCGATGGCGGGCTATAGTACCCGCCATGATCAGTCGACGATATGTCGTACTTTTGGGGGGCGCCTCGCTTGCGAGCCTCTCCCCACGTTTTGCGCACGCAACAGCCATGAGCCACGTCACCGCCTATGCCTTCACCTTCAAGGCCTTGGACGGCGGCGAAATCCTGCTGTCCTCGTATGCGGGCCATCCGCTGCTGGTCGTCAACACGGCCTCGCTCTGCGGCTATACGCCCCAATACGCGGGCCTGCAGGCGCTCTGGAGCCGATACCACGATAAGGGGCTGGTCGTCCTCGGCGTGCCATCCAACGACTTCGGCGGCCAGGAGCCGGGCGGCGTGAGCGATATCCACGCGACCGCTCAGGGCGAATACCACGTCACGTTCCCCATCACCGAAAAGGTCGCGGTGAAAGGCAAGGATGCGCACCCGTTCTTTAAATGGGCCGCGCTGGAACGCCCGCTCGAGGCGCCGCGCTGGAATTTCCACAAATACCTGGTTGGACGCGACGGCTACCTGAAGGCGGGGTTTACATCTGCGGTGGAGCCGACCGATCCGCGCATTGTCGCCGCGATCGAAAAGGAATTGGCGCCCGAATAGTCCGTGCCGGGCATGTGCTCATAGCCGCATTGATACGTGCCGGGCACGTACTCGTGGCCGCATTGGTACGTGCCGGGCACGTACTCATGGCCGTGTCACATTTCTGAAAAATTCGATTGACGAATCAGTGCCTCCCATGGCGCATTGGCACTAAGACATATGGTCACGTGGGCCGGCGACAGCCGACCCGTTACGAGGTTCCTCCCGCGTGGCGTTTTAACTGGGCGGCCGAAAGGCCGCCCCTTTTCGTTTAAACAGCTGGAATTACGCGGAAGCAGCGCCCAACCGTTCACCGGCATTCGCCGTTGAATCGGTCGCCGCCGGCTGGAGCGGGTCGATGGCTTCGACAAGCTGCAGGAACGAACTTCCAGGCAGCGGCGGAGCGAACACGTAGCCCTGGGCCGAGCGGACGCCAAGCGCCCGCAAAT
Organism: Pseudolabrys sp.; assembly: GCA_049674125.1. GTDB lineage: Bacteria > Pseudomonadota > Alphaproteobacteria > Rhizobiales > Xanthobacteraceae > Pseudolabrys. The sequence goes on from JBATYN010000484.1 coordinate 1,355, forward strand.
GCATGACTTGTTCGAAATTCTCAACACCTTCGGCGATGACGTCCATGCGCATGTTGCGCGCGAGATCGACCAAAGTTTCAACGATCGTTGTGGAGTTGCGATCGGTGCCGATGGCATCAACAAACATCTTGTCGATCTTGATGATGTCAACGCCAAGCTTGAGCATGTAAGAAAGTCCGCTGTGGCCTGTGCCGACATCATCGATGGCGATACGGACACCCAAACCCTGCAAGGCAGCGATGATCTGACGGGTTTCTGTGAAATTTTCGATAGGGTCGCGTTCGGTCACTTCCAGCACGACCTGCGAGAACTTGATCGGTGTATTGCTAAAAATATTTCGTACGTCCTTCACGATTGTCGGTTCACTGAACAGCTTTCCGGCGAAGTTGAAGGAGATTTTCAGGTCGGGACGGCGTCCGATGGCGGGGCCCGCTTCGACGCAGACCTTGTGCATCAGATTTCGAGTGAGCTCGTGAATAAGATCGCTTGATTCCATGAGGGGGATAAACGCACCGGGCAACACCAGCGTGCCGTCGGGTTTGCGCCAGCGCGCAAGCACCTCCGCACCTCGCAACTGGCCGGAGCGAATGTCAACGATCGGCTGATAATAAGGAACGAATTCTCCGGCTTCGAGTGCGCGCGCGATCTCGGTAACCGGATTACGGGGGGACCGGTGCGGAACCAACACAACAAAAGCGGCAATTATCATCATGATGAGGCCGGCGCCGAACAGGCCGAACCATTTGAGGTCGGCATGTTCGGCAGCGATGCGCTCGCGCGGAGTCAGAATCTCGACGTCAAAACCGAATTTGTCAGATTTCGTATTCGCTATAAAATTCGTGCCGGCGTCGTCGTAGGGCCGGGTACCGACCTCACCGATGACCGCGCCTTGCCTCGTCATGATACGTGCAGACGCGCTGAACGGACCGCCCTGTGTCGACACCTGTGGGAGAAACAGAGACGTCGGCACCAAAGCGGCGACGCCGTTGGGGCCGGAGCCAACCTGGCGGCGCAGCCTCACCATGCGCTCTCCGGTCGGCAATGTGAGAATATCGAACCAGTAGCCCGTAGCACCAACCAGCAACTCAGAGGACAGCATCGTGCGCTCACCGAGCGGCAATCCGAGGTGGGTGCAAAGAGTCTCCCCGTCGGGGCCGACGACTGCAAGCTCCTTGACCGGAATCGCGCTGAAGGCGGCATAACGCAGCGCCTCGATTTGCTCAGGTTCACAAGAATCGACCCCGTGCGCCGCCAGAGCATCGAGCGTTCCAACCGTGTCTTTGATGCGCGCTTCGGCGAGCGATAGCACGCGCCTGGCGGTCGTCCCGACCTCCGCTTCGCCCTGCCTGTCGATCAGGTTTTCAAGCCAGAAATTAAAGGCGATCAAAGGAGCACCAGCCAGCACGACGCCGACGGCGATCGCAAAAATATTCCGGCGCGTGAATGCGCGCACAAAAAACCCCATCCCGCCTCCGGCCAGGGACCCCATCCTGGTGCTCCGGTAGTGAGACATGCCGCCGTAAAAGCAACCTTAAGCGTCAGGTCGGGGCACCCCAACCTTGGCGTGAAAGCAGCCAAGCGCATCGATATGGTTAGCGGGAAGTTAATGATCGCGGCGCGAGCTGGCGCCTACTAGACTTGTCGATACCGCGCCAAAGGAGTGACACATGAGTTTCTTTCCTGGAAAAGATCCGGTCGCCGGCAATGCCTATCAATGTGATGCCATCGTTCAGGTGATCGTGCCGCGCACCGTCGATCTCGGCGACTTCGCCGTGCGGCGCGCGCTGCCTTCGGCGCGAACGCGCATGGTTGGACCTTTTATCTTCTTCGATCATTTTGGTCCCGCAGAGTTCCGGGTGGGCAACGGGTTGGACGTTCGGCCGCATCCGCATATCGGGCTAGCGACCGTCACCTATCTATTCGACGGCGAAATCATGCACCGTGACAGCCTCGGGACTGCAGTTGCGATCAAGCCGGGCGAAGTGAACTGGATGACCGCGGGACGCGGGATTGTTCATTCCGAACGCACGCGCCCGGAGCGGCACGTCGACCATGAACCGATTCACGGCTTGCAGATGTGGGTCGCACTGCCGGTGGCAAAAGAGGAAATGGACGCCGGCTTTGCGCATCACGAGACAGCCGAATTCCCGACCGTCAAGGACAACGGCAAGAACGTTCGCGTCGTGGTCGGTTCACTGTATGGAGCACGCTCGCCGGTCCCGACGGTACACGAGACCATATTCGGCGATGTGCATTTAAAAGCCGGTACCGCGCTGCCGCTCGATGCGGACCATGAGGAGCGGTCTATTTATGTAATAGATGGGACGGTTGATATTTCCGGCGACAAATTCGAAGCGGGACAGCTTCTCGTGTTCAAGCCGGGTGACACCGTAGCAATCACGGCCGCGGTCGACACTCACTTCGTCATCGTCGGCGGCGCGCCAATGGACGGCCCACGCCACATCTGGTGGAATTTCGTTTCGTCACGCAAAGAGCGCATTGAACAAGCGAAGGCCGAATGGAAAGCCGGTCATTTCGGCAAGGTGCCCGGAGACGAGATCGAATTCATCCCGCTACCCGATAAGTAATGCGGCACTCGTGACGCCTTAACCCGCAACACTACTCCACTGCGACACCAGTTGTTCGGCGCCGCGTTGCGAGACCGCAAAAATTGTATAAGTCGGGTTCGACGCACCTTCGGTCGGAAACAGGCCGGGGCCCGCGATCCAGAGATTGTTTATCTCATGCGCTTGCCCGTAACTGTCGGTGATCGAATTTCCGGCCTCCGTTCCCATGATGGTGCCGCCAAACAGATGAATCGTCGGCTGGTTACCGCGCGCCGGCCAATACTCTTTCGCGCCTGTTGCTTTTGCGATCGTCAGTCCTTCTTCGAAGTTGGCATTCCACAACGCGACGGCGTCTTGATCGAAGCTGTGCACGATCTTCGCGAGTGGCATTCCGAATTCGTCCTTACCGTCGGCAAGTTCGATACGGTTCTCGATGTTCGGCATTTCTTCGCCAAATGCGGTGAGTCGCGTGATGCCGCGTTTGGCTCTTTGCATGAAGTCGGCAAGCGGCTGGCCGAAAAGATCCAGCCGCGCGTTGGCAAAGCCGCTGAGATCAGAGGTTTTGAAGGCAGTACCCGCGACGATGTATGTGCTTCCGAAGGCACCCTTCTTGCTGGTCTTGTCATAACGATCATATGACATGTACTGCGCGCCGACCGTACCCATGTGCGGCTCGATGTCCTCATCGAACAAAGCCCAGGTACCGGACGCGTAGTGCGCCATCATGTACTTCCCGAGCAGGCCGCTTGAATTGGCCAGACCTTTCGGATGCTTATCGGTCGCCGAATTGAGCATGAGGCGCGGGTTCTGCGCCGCCCACGCCGCGAGGATAACGACGGCCGCCTCCTGCACCTGCTTCTCTTTCTTGGCGTCGTAGTATTCAACACCGATGACTTTGTTCCCCTGGTCGTTGGTGACCACACGCGTGACCGTCGAGAGCGCGCGCACTTCGGCGCCGGCTTTGCGAGCGTCGGCCAGATAAGTCACCACCGGATTTGCGAGCGCGCCGATCGGGCAGCCGACGTGACACCATCCATCATAGATGCAGGCGGGACGGCCCTTGAATTGTGTAGAGTTCATGCCGACCGCTGCCGGCACCGTTCGGATGCCGACGGATTCCAGACCCTTCAACCAGACCTGACCGTTGCGAAAGGTCTTCATTGGCGGCATCGGATAGGACTCGCCCGTGGGGCGCCAGATTTCCTCGGCTTTGGCATCACCTGAGACACCAATCTCGGCGGCGACTTTGTCGTAGTAGGGGGCGATATCTGAATAGTTGATTGGCCAATCGAGCCCACGGTTGTGCTCACTCTTGACCTTGAAGTCGTTTGGCAGGTAGCGCGGGAAGTTCGCAAAATAATGCAGCGCCGCGCCGCCAACGCCCCAGCCGCTCTGGTAGCCATAGCCGTAAGGATTTTTGCCTTCGAGCAGGAATGGAATGCCGGACGGCTTGATGCGCCTGCCCCACATATCCGAGCTGATCAAATCCGTTGATTGCCAATCCGGCCCTGCTTCCAGCAGCACAACCTTCTTGCCTGCCTTTGCCAACACTGATGCATACAGGCAGCCCGAAGCGCCGGCGCCAACGATGACGACGTCTACTTTTTCGTTTGCCATATCACCACCTCTTCTCGGGCGCGATATGGGGCATGTAAGGAATGCCGAGCGCGGCATAACCTTCCATGGTGCCGTAAACGACGTCGACCGCATCGCTGCGCAAGATTAGGTAGACGAACGGCCCAGCCGGCCCTTGCCAGCCGTCGATCTTGTTCTGGCGCATCAGGTCGACGAAAGAGTTGCGTTCGCCGTCATTAAGTTGACCGAAATTGCGCCCCCCGTTTTGTGCAATGCTTGCCTTGTCGACCGCGCCGAGCGCGGCGCGATAGAAATTGGCATAAGGCGGGCGGACGTTGAGGATGCGTGCTTCGAGCAGCGCTTCGGTATGCGGAACCGACAGTTGCTGATCGACGAAATGAGAAATGCCGGCGGCTTTCGCGCCCGGTACCAGCGTTTCGCCCATCGCCTCAAGCGTCGCGACCTGCTCCAGGCTCAACGTTCTAAACGGGATGTTTTGTGCGCGCGCCTGTTTGGGCGAGAGCAAAGCCTCAGCGCCACCGACAGAGAACGCAAGCGCGCTCAGTGCCGCGCCCTTCATAAGGGCGCGCCGCTCGATCTCGGACATCAATTCCTCCCGGGAATGCGATGCAGTTTTGTCGTTGTCGTTCTTGCGGCCTGGTGTGCGCGCGTTGCCGTCTCTGGAACGAAACTAAATCCAATCGTAAATCGAAACATGAATCAAGCAAGCCCGCCCGGCATGCGGGTGGCTCAAAAATAACCTCGCAATAACAAGGTTATTTCTTGGGAAGTTCCAGCCGAATGTGCAACTCCTTGAGCTGCTTGGCTGTCACTTCCGACGGCGCGCCCATCAACAAATCCTCGGCGCGCTGGTTCATCGGAAATAGTACAACTTCACGCAGATTTTCCTCGCCGGCGAGCAGCATGACGATGCGATCAATGCCAGGCGCGATGCCGCCATGCGGCGGCGCGCCAAGCGAAAGCGCGTGCAACATGCCACCAAATTTCGCTTCAAGCACGTCTTCGGAATACCCGGCGATCGCAAATGCCTTTTTCATCACCTCGGGACGGTGATTTCGAATGGCTCCGGACGACAACTCAACACCGTTGCAGACAATATCGTACTGGATCGCTTTGATAGAAAGCAGTTTGTCGTTGTCCTTCGGATCAAGCGCGAGAAACTCATCGACCGGCAAATTTGGCATCGAGAACGGATTGTGCGAAAAATCTATCTTCTTTTCTTCTTCGTTCCACTCGTACATAGGGAAGTCGACGATCCAACAAACGTCGAAACGATCCTTCGCAATAAGTCCAAGCTCTTCACCGACTTTGGTGCGCGCGGGTCCGGCAAATTTGACGAAATCCTTCGGTTTGCCGGCGACAAAGAAGCAGGCATCGCCCACACCAAGTCCGAGCTGATCCGCTATTTGCTTGGTGCGTTCAGGGCCAATGTTCTTGGCGAGCGGCCCCGCACCGCTTTCCTCACCTTCGCGCCAGAAGATGTAACCGAGACCCGGCTGGCCTTCGCCTTGTGCCCACGAATTCATCCGGTCGCAGAAGGCGCGATTTCCGCCCTTTGGCGCTGGAATGGCCCAAACCGCATTACCGGGCGTTTCAAGAATCTTGGCGAAAATCTTAAAGCCGGAGCCGCGGAACGCCTCACTCACGTCCTGCATGACGATCGGATTACGCAAGTCCGGTTTGTCGCTACCATACTTGCGTAATGCGTCAGCATACGGAATGAGTGGAAACTTCGCGGTCACTGCTTTGCGGTTGGAAAATTCCTCGAACACGCCGCGGATCACCGGTTCGACTGCGTCGAAAACATCCTGCTGCGTGACGAAACTCATTTCGAGGTCGAGCTGATAGAATTCGCCGGGCGAGCGGTCGGCGCGCGCGTCTTCATCACGGAAGCATGGCGCTATCTGAAAATAGCGATCGAATCCTGCGATCATGATGAGCTGCTTAAACTGCTGCGGCGCCTGCGGCAGTGCATAAAACTTTCCCGGATGGAGGCGCGAGGGCACCAGATAATCGCGTGCGCCTTCTGGCGACGACGCGGTGAGAATCGGTGTTTGGAATTCGAAAAATCCACCGTCCTTCATGCGGCGGCGAATTGAATCGATGACTTTCCCGCGCAGCATGATGTTGGCGTGGAGATGCTCACGGCGGAGGTCGAGAAAGCGATATTTGAGCCTGATCTCTTCTGGATAATCCTGTTCGCCGAACACAGGCATCGGCAATTCTGTCGCAGGCCCGAGCACCTCGATCTCGTCGATGTAGATTTCCACCTGACCCGTAGGCAGGTCGGGATTTTCGGTGCCGGCGGGACGCTTACGAACCTTGCCATCGATGCGGACAACCCATTCCGCGCGCAGTGTCTCTGCTAGCTTAAAAGCTTTGCTGTCGGGATCGGCTACGACCTGAGTGATCCCATAGTGGTCGCGCAAATCAATGAACAACAGGCCACCGTGGTCGCGAATGCGGTGGCACCATCCGGACAATCGAACGGTCGCACCAATGTCGGTGTCGCGAAGCGCGCCGCAGGTATGTGAGCGATAGCGATGCATAGGCAATTCTTTGGGCATTTTCGGCGAACGATTCAGAATCTGCGTGTGAGGCGCGCGAAAAGCGCATGGGGGGTGCGCTTTGTCAAGGCGACCGGCGCCTTAAAAGCAGAGCCGATTCAAGCGGCTCGACACACTTGCCTGTCGACTGCAAACTCGATCCTGGGAGCAACGGACCCCCACGAATGCCGAAATCCCGCGCCAAAAAGAAAACGAGCCCGGTCACTGCGGAAATGTCGACGGCCGAAGCGGCTGTCGCGACCCTTCTCGCTCACGGCATAGACACAATCTACGCCCTGCCCGGGGTTCACAACGACCATCTGTTCGATGCCTTCCAACGCGCGGGCGATCATCTGCGCGTCATCCACACCCGGCATGAGCAAGGCGCGGCCTATATGGCCTTGGGTGCGGCGCTGGCGACCGGCAGACCTCAGACCTACACGGTTGTGCCAGGCCCGGGCCTGCTCAAATCCGGCGCCGCATTGCTGACTGCTTATGGAATGAACGCGCCGGTATTGGCGCTCATTGGCCAAATTCCTGCAGCCGCCATCGGCAAGGGCCAAGGCCATCTCCACGAAATTCGCGACCAGGCCGGCATCATTTCGCGGCTAGTCGACCATTCCGCGCACATCAGTGAACCCGGAGAAGCGTCAGTCAAAGTCGCAAAAGCGGTTCAATCCATGAGTCAGGGACGCCCGGGGCCGGCGGCGCTTGAATGCGCAATCGACGTCTGGGGCAAGCGCGGCGCGGTCGCCACTATCGTATCGCCGTCGCCCCCACGCCCGCCAAAAATCGACGAAGGCAAGTTGCGTGCGGCAGCAAAACTTTTGGGCAACGCCAAACGCATCCTGATCGTCGCCGGCGGCGGCGCGCAAGATGCGTCGCCTGAGATCACGCTGCTCTCAAGCATGTTGCAGGCGCCTGTGCTCGGATATCGTCGCGGTCGCGGCGTCCTTGATTCTCGCGATCCTCTCAGTGTGACATTACCGCTTGGCCGCGAACTATGGGGCGAAGCCGACGCGGTGCTTGCAGTGGGCACACGTTTGCTCAACCCGATAGCACAATGGGGCATGGATAAAGACTTGCAGATCGTGCGCGTCGATGCCGACCCGGAGCAGCCTGCACGTCTGCACAAGCCGAAGGTGGCACTCATCGGCAACGCTGCGCCTATCCTGCAACGGCTCATCGATGAACTTGTTAAATTCAATATGCGGCGGGCCTCACGCCACGATGAACTGTTAGAGCGTCAATCCAAAATGCGGGAGCGGCTTACCAAACTTGCACCGCAGCTTGCGTTCCTCGAAGCGATCCGGGCCGAACTGCCGGAGGATGGCATTTACGTTGACGAGGTGACGCAACTTGGCTTCGCCGCTCGCCTCGCCTTTCCTGTCTACAAACCACGGACGTTTTTATCGCCCGGCTATCAGGACAATCTTGGCTGGGGCTATGCCACGGCACTCGGCACACAGCACGCAAGACCGGACGTGCCGGTCCTTTCGATCAACGGCGATGGTGGATTTCTTTACACCGGAAACGAGCTCGCAACCGCGATGCGGCATCGAATCCCGCTCGTAGCCGTCGTATTTGTGGACGGCGCCTTTGGCAATGTGCGCCGGATTCAGCAGGAGCAGTTCGGCAATCGCCTGATTGCCTGTGACCTTGCCAATCCAGATTTCGTCAAATACGCCGAAAGTTTTGGGGCCGTAGGCCGCCGGGCACGTGGCCCGGACGAGCTGCGGTTGGCTCTGCGCGACGCATTTGCGCGCCGCGAACCGGCCCTGATAGAGGTTCCTGTTGCGGCCATGCCGAGTCCGTGGGAGTTCATTCACATGGCGCGCATTCGCGGAAAATAAGTATAGAGTGCCATAATGGAATTAAAATCAGTCAAGTTTGCCCCCACGATGGATTTGATAGCTACAACCGGTGACCTCGCGGCCGTTTGCGCACGGATGGCAAAACATCCCTACGTCACCGTCGATACTGAATTTCTGCGTGAAACTACCTATTATCCGTTGCTCTGCGTGGCGCAAATGGCCTCGCCCGAAGAGGCCGTGGTCATCGACGCGCTCGCTAACGGGATCGATCTCACTCCGTTTTTTGCACTGATGGCGAATGAGAGCGTGATCAAAGTTTTTCACGCTGCGCGCCAGGACATAGAAATCGTCTGGAATATGGCCAAGACGATTCCGCACCCCATTGTCGACACCCAGGTTGCCGCGATGGTCCTCGGTTACGGCGATTCGATATCCTATGACCAGCTGGTCCAGCGCATTACAGGCGACGCCCTCGACAAATCGCATCGCTTTACCGACTGGACACGCCGCCCGCTCAGCGATGCGCAAATTGCGTACGCCTTGTCCGACGTAACTCATTTGCGCGACGTGTACCTAAAGCTTGCCGTCGATCTCGAAAAGCGCGGGCGTAGCAGTTGGGTCGAGGCGGAGATGGATGTGCTGACCTCGCCCGAAACCTACCGTGCCGATCCTGAGCGGGCTTGGGAAAGGCTCAAAAGTCGTGTCCGTAGGCCAAAAGAACTCGGGGTGCTGATTGAGGTGGCAGCATGGCGGGAGCGCGAGGCCCAGACACGCGACGTCCCGCGGGGACGCGTCATAAAGGACGAAGTTATTGGCGACATTGCAGTACAGGCGCCGACAACAATCGAGCGCTTGGGGCATTTGCGCTCACTTCCAAAAGGTTTCGAGCGATCGCGCTGGGGCGAGCAGATTGTCGACGCCGTCAAGCGTGGTCTCGAACGCGACATCGGAACGTTGCCTCGACTCGATCGCTTTCGTCCGGCGGCAAACGGCGCTGCCACTGTCGAACTGCTTAAAGTGCTCCTGCGCATGACGGCCGAGCGGCACGGCGTCGCTGCAAAAGTCATAGCGACGATTGACGATCTCGACCGCATTGCCGCCGATGACGAGGCGGATGTGCCGGCAATGAAAGGATGGCGCCGCGAGTTATTCGGCGAAAAGGCTTTGGCGATTAAACACGGTCGCCTGGCTCTTGCGGTCAACAAGGGCCGTGTGGTCACGGTGGAGAAGGATGAGAGCTAGGTGTCGATGGATGGCTCGCGTCCGACGAGCCGCGCCAGTTGACGAAGCCGGCCTGCTAAACGATCGCTGGCAAGCTTTCCGTAAGAACCTGGGAGCTTGAGCATAAGCTTTCCACGCTTGACCTGCATTGCTGTTTTCGGCAGCACACCGCTTTGTCCCGCGGTGAGGATATAGGCGACCCTCATTGCGGCACCTAGCACACGCGCACGATCGAGCATGCGCGTTGTCGCCAACTCGCGGAGGCGCGGCGACAGCTCTTCCTCGCTCAAGCCGGCATGACGAAAATACACGGACAACGCCAGATAGGCGCGGCCGGGATGATCAATCGAGACGAAGGAGCCATGCGCGATGATGTTCATGGACTGCTCGCCACGATAATCCGGATGAGCGCGCCAGCCGATGTCGCCAAGCAGACAGGCGGCGTGGCGAAGCCGTCGTTCGTCTGAGCTTTCCTCCAGCCCGGAAGACGCAATAAAGCGATCGGTCCATGCGATCAACTCCTCGCCATGACGAGGCGAGCGTGAGCGCAAAACATTGAGGTCAGCTGCCGCGGAAATTAGTGGGTCGCGCGCGCGCTCCCGCGAATTAAGCAGCGAATAGAGCAAGCCCTCGCGCACACCGAGCACGGAAATGATCACCTGTTTAGGCTTAATGGTCCGTACGAGATTTTCCATCACCAGCGCTGCATAAGCGAGCAATGGCCGGCGCGCTGCGTTTACGACTTCGATCTTCGACAGTGTTTCGGTGTCAACGTGATGGACAAGTCTGGAAAATTCCTGCGCCTCACGTGCCGAAATTCGGTAGTTGTGCATGACGTGGAACGGATAGCCGGTCTGCCACATGTGCAGTCGAGCCAACGCACGCCACGTGCCGCCGACCGCATAGAACGTGCGCCCCTCGCCGTCGTGCAACATTTCGAGATCTTCGAACGCTTCTTCGACGAATTTCTCAGCCTTCTTGAGCGATTTTCCGGTGATATCCTGAAGGGCAAGACCACCAAGCGGCAGCGTCACGCCGCTGCGCACGCGAGAACCATGCACGTCGACCAGTTCAAGCGAACCGCCGCCAAGGTCGCCAACGATGCCATCAGGTTTATGGATCCCGGACACGATTCCGAGCGCCGTCAAATATGCCTCGCGTTTTCCGGAAAGGATCGTGATCGTCGTCCGGCAGATGCGCTCGGCTTCGGCGATGAAGGCACGGCCATTGCGCGCATCTCGGCAGGCGGCCGTTGCGATCGCCCAAATACGGCGCACATGCAAGATATCGCACAGAGCGCGAAAACGCCGCAGCGCGTCGAGGGCTGTATCGATGGCATCGGCCGGCAATAGACCGGTCGACTGGACTTGCCGGCCTAGGCCGGCCAGCACTTTCTCGTTGAAGATGGGTGTCGGCGCGCGGGTGAGCCCCTCATAGATAACGAGACGAATTGAGTTGGACCCAATATCGATAACGGCAACCGGTGGCCCGTGGTCGAGGCGGCCTTTCGCAGACGGAACGATCGCCGCAGACCGTTTACGCGCCTTCGATGAGGCGGCGTATAAGGCTGCGCGGCGATGATTCCTTGAACGATTTTCCACGGCCCGACAGACTCGGATTGGTCATGAAATACTTGTGGGCGTTGAAGGGTTCCTCGCCCGGGGCGGCCTTTATGCGCGTGGAACTGCCATCCGGCAAGAGCTTCCAGCTTTGCTCATTATCCTTGAAATTCGCGACCATAATTTGGCCGAGTACCTGCTCGTGAACAGTCGCATTGAGGATCGGGCACAGGACCTCAACTCGCCTGTCAAGATTTCGCGGCATCATGTCGGCTGATGAGATATAAATCGCCGCCTTCGGATGCGGCAGTGCGTGGCCAGCACCGAAGCAATAGATACGGCCATGTTCGAGGAAGCGGCCAACGATAGATTTGACGCGGATATTTTCGGACAATCCGGGCACACCCGGCCGCAGGCAGCAAATGCCGCGCACGACCAAATCGATGGCGACGCCGGCGGCAGAAGCGTCATAGAGCGCATCGATAATTCCCGGATCGACGAGTGAATTCATTTTCATCCAGATCGACGCCGGCCGCCCTGCTTTGGCATGAGCGATCTCCTGCGAGATATGATCAAGAATTCGCCTACGCAGGTTGATTGGCGAGATCGCCATGCGTTCAAGCTCGCCGGGTTCAGCATAGCCCGTTATATAATTGAAGACACGCGCGACATCGCGTCCGATCACCTTGTCAGCGGTGAAAAACGAGAGATCGGTGTAACTGCGCGCCGTGACCGGATGGTAGTTGCCAGTTCCGACGTGGACGTAGGTCGCAAGCTCACCCGCTTCGCGGCGGACCACCAATGACAGCTTTGCGTGAGTTTTTAATTCGATGAAGCCGTATACAACCTGCGCGCCGGCGCGTTCGAGGTCGCGAGCCCAACGAATGTTGGCTTCCTCATCAAAGCGCGCCTTGAGCTCGACCAGCGCAGTCACCGATTTGCCGGCCTCAGCGGCTTCGACCAATTGCTTGACGATCGGAGATTCTGCCGATGTGCGGTAGAGCGTCTGCTTTATCGCCACCACATTGGGATCGCGGGCGGCCTGCTGCAAAAACTGAACCACAACGTCAAAAGATTCGTACGGGTGGTGGACGACGAGATCCTTCTGGCTAATCGCTGCAAAGCAATCGCCGCCGTGATCGCGGATGCGCTCCGGATACCGTGGATTGTAGGGCACAAACTCAAGGTCAGGCCGGTCGAGCTTGGTGAGCTGGTTGAGATCATTGAGTGCGAGCACCCCATCGACCCTGAATACTTCGTCGTCAGCGACTGCAAGCGCGCGCTGCACAAAGCTGCAAAGCTCTCCCGGCATCGATGCACTGAGCTCTAGCCGGATCACCGAACCGCGGCGTCGCTGCTTGAGTGCGGTTTCGAACAACCGCACGAGATCTTCGGCCTCTTCCTCGATTTCTACTTCGGAATCGCGGATTGCGCGGAAGGCACCCTGCCCCTTGACCGTGTAACCCGGGAATAATCGACCGATGAACAACGCGGTCGCTTCTTCCAGAGCGATGAGCCGGGTTCCGTGGTCGCTGCCGCTCGGAAGTTTGATGAACCGTTCGATCTTTTGCGGCATGCGGATGAGAGCATTCATCGCCTTGCCATCTTTAACGCGCGCGAGCTGCAGCGCGATAGAGAACCCCAGGTTGGGAATGAATGGAAACGGGTGCGCAGGATCAATCGCCAGTGGCGTCAACAACGGGAAGACATGCGTCAGGAAACGATCCTCCAGCCAGTTGCGCTCTGCCTTTTTGAGGTCGGCACCCTCCGCCAGTACCACGTTCGCAGCGGCGAGCGCGGGCCGCAATTCCAGCCAGCGTTTCTGCTGATCGCTGGCGAGTTGCGATACCGCTTCGCTGATGCGCGTCAGCTGCTCTGAAGGCGTCAGTCCATCCGGACTTTGCGTCAGAATGCCCTGTCGGAGCTGGCCTTTAAGACCAGCGACCCGAACCATAAAGAATTCGTCGAGATTGTTTGCTGAAATTGAGAGAAAGCGCACCCGCTCGAGGAGCGGGTGATGTTCATTGGCAGCTTCTTCCAGCACGCGTCGATTGAAATGCAGCCACGACAGCTCACGATTAATGAAACGTTCCGGGCTGGTCTTCAATGTCACAGCCGTGCCCGGCGCGGCAGGCTCTGGATGCCCGACGGCTAGGGTAATTTCATCAACGGACGCAATGGCTTGTGCACGATCTGCCATGAAAAGAACGCCTGAAAGGACAACGCCTACCTTAAAAAAATGGCCGCTGGATGACAGTTCGCGCTTGAACTGCCTATGCCGTCAAGCCTGACACATCTGCGTTAAAGAGTGCGAAACAGCTCGATAGCAAGCGCCCGCGTCACTGGGCGATGCTGACGCATCGCCTCCTCGTCTAACCTTTGTACCGCCATTCGCGCCGCCTCGAATGACCGCTCGATGCGGTTTGCAAGATAGTTGACCAGCTCCTCGTCCACCGCAATTTGCCGGTCCGTAGCAAGCTTGACGATTAACACGCGCAGCAGCGTATCGTCGGGTGGCGAGAGTGTAACGACCGGAATTGCGCGCAGACGGGAGACAAGATCGCGGATCGTGAATGGAAAGCTCGTAGGAGTCGTGCGCGCCGTAAAGAGCACATATGCGCGTTCTTCTCGCGCAAGATTGATGAGATGAAACAAGGCGCGCTCATCGAAACTCGTGGTCTCAAGATCCTCGACGACCAGGGCGCCGGTTGCCAACGCTGCAGGCAGGTCCGTGACAGATAATAATTTCGCGGACAAAATGCGTGCGCCTGTTGCTTCCGCCCAGATCGCCGCGAGATGACTCTTGCCAGAACCTTCCGAGCCGATCAAAGCAACGATCCGATCCGGCCAGTCAGGCCACTGATCGATCAATGTGAATGCCGCTGTGTTCGATGGGCCGCGTAGAAAATCGTCGCGTGCAAAACTAACCGAATGATCGAGCGCAAGCACCAGCTGACGGGGAGCCAATGAACTGCCCATGCCACTCAACCCGATCCGCCCGTATAAAATGAGCTTTGCAAATAACGGCGCAAGGCGAAACGTGAAAGTACGCCAAACGTGGTGGCTAGCGGTACGGCAACCAAAAGGCCGACAAAGCCGAACAGATAACCGAATGCCAGCAGCGCGAAAATCACCCAGACCGGATGCAGCCCGACGCTCTCGCCAACCAGTTTCGGCGAAAGAACGTTTCCTTCGAGAAATTGGCCAACCAGGAAAATACCGAGCACCGTGAGAATCGATCCATAGTTCGGCCAGAACTGCGCCACCGCGACGCCGAGCGACAGCACCAGCCCAGTCATGGAACCGACATAGGGTATGAAAGTGATAAGGCCGGAAATCAGACCGATCAGAAGGCCGAAATTAAGGCCGCTGAGGGTCAACGCTACGGCATAGAACGAACCGAGGATCATACAGACTGCTGTCTGCCCCCGCACGAAGCCAGAAATCGCAGCGTCAACTTCTCGTGCAAGCCCACGCACAGTTTCACGCTGGTGCACCGGGATCCACCCGTCGACTGTCTGGATCATGCGGTGCCAATCATAAAGTAGGTAAAAAGCGACGACCGGTGTGACCACGACCAGGGAGAACACCGACACCAGCGCACGTCCACCCGACCATAAAGAGTGAATAAATGTTGTGAGCCAGCCGACGCCTTGCCCTACCAAATCGCCGATCGATTTATCGGCGTTGAAACCTACGCCCAAAAGCTTTTGGAGCCAGACGCTACTGGGATCGCTCATCAGCGCCTGCAATTTCGTCACGTTACCGGGAACGCTCTCAATAAACGATGACAGTTGTCCCGCAAGAAGCGGTGCGACCAGCAAGATCGAGTAGACCAGCGCCAGCACGACCATCGTTATGTTCAGTAGTGCAGCAGTCAGGCGATTGATGCCAAGCCGTTCAAGGCGGTCGGTAAGCGGCGCGAGCAAGTAAGCAATCGCAAGGCCGGCGATAAACGGCAGCAGAATTTCGCTCAGCAGCCATAGCGCGAGCACGCACACGACGAGTGCGCTCAGCCAGAATATAAGCTGACCCTGCAAGGCAGCACTGCCACTTGTTGACAATCCGCGACGCAAGCGGGGCGTGGCGCGTGGACTCATGGCTTGGCGGCCGTAGAGTTCATATGGCGGACCCACTCACGCACATAGGCTGCGACGGACAACAGCGTTAGGACGGCAACCAGAATCATTAGTACCAGCGTGAGCGTCGGTAATTGGTAGTCAAAACCAAGCGTCCCGAGGACCACGCACGCAAATACGATCTGTGCCGCTGTATTGAGCTTGGAGACCACCAATGGCTTGACCTTGAGCGGGCTCCCGATGAGCCAGGACAGCATAAACGCACCGACAATCATGATATCCCGGGACACCACCAGAATGACGAGCCAGCGCGGGATATCCCCGTTGATCCCAAGGGTCAGATAAATGGAGACGATCAGCGCCTTGTCGGCAAGCGGATCGAGGTAGGCTCCAAGTTCGGTGGTCATAGCGAAGCGCTTGGCTAGGAAGCCGTCAACCGCATCGCTCACGCCGGCCGCCACGAACAGCGCAAAAGCAATCCACATGGCACCGGGCGTCGCGATCGCCCAAACCACGATCGGCACCAGCAAAATGCGGCCCAGCGTAATGAGGTTCGGAATACTCAAGGCAAACCCGGCTCACGGACGCGGGCCCGGCACTAGTGCCGAAAACGCGCCGGTCTCACGGGCAGAGTATAACGGCGCCCGGACCATTGCACGACTTGCGATTCCGACGTACGACCCCGACGCGGACGAGGATCCATCATGGCAGAAAAGCAGCGCGGTCTTACTTACGCGCAGGCCGGCGTTGATATTGATGCCGGCAACCGGATGGTGGAACTGATCAAGCCACTGGCCCGTGCCACGGCCCGCCCTGGCGCGGACGCTGAAATCGGCGGCTTCGGCGGGCTGTTCGACCTCAAAAAAGTGGGTTACCGCGACCCGGTGCTGGTCGCAGCGACCGACGGCGTTGGCACGAAGCTTAAAGTCGCGATCGAGACCGGCCGCCACGATACAATCGGCATCGATTTGGTGGCGATGAGTGTGAACGATCTGGTCGTGCAAGGCGCCGAGCCGTTGTTCTTCCTTGACTACTACGCCTGCGGAAAACTCGAACCGGAGATCGGCGCTGCCGTCGTCGCGGGAATCAGCATCGGCTGCCGTGAGGCCGGCTGCGCATTGATTGGCGGCGAGACCGCGGAAATGCCCGGTGTATATCGAGGCGAGGACTACGACCTCGCCGGATTTGCCGTCGGTGCCGTTGAACGTGATGCAGTGTTACCGCGTGCCGACATCGCGGAGGGTGATGCGATTATCGGGCTCGCATCGTCCGGTGTGCATTCCAACGGCTATTCGTTAGTCCGCAAAGTGATCGAGAAAACCGGGCTCCGTTGGGCCGCGCCCGCCCCATTCTTGCCCAAGCAAAGCCTGGGCGAAGCGATCCTCGCGCCGACCCGCATTTATGTGAGATCTTGCCTGGCGGCGATCCGGAATACAAAAGCCGTAAAGGGGCTGGCTCATATCACGGGCGGCGGCTTTCCTGACAACATCCCGCGCGTGCTGCCGAAAGGACTTGGCGCACGGATCGATCTTACGAAGGTACCGGTGCTGCCGGTGTTTCAATGGCTCGCGAGCGAAGGCGCTATTGCGCAAGATGAAATGTTGCGCACTTTCAACTGCGGCGTCGGAATGATTGTGGTGACGTCACCCAAAGATTCCCACGCGGTTTTACAGGCGTTCACACAAGCTGGAGAGAAAGTGATGACGCTTGGCAGTGTGATCAAAGCGTCGAGCGATACGCGCGTCGTGTATGACGGCAAACTCAATCTCGGGTGAGATATGAGCCGAAAGCGGGTCGCTGTTCTTATTTCTGGCCGCGGCTCCAATATGGCCGCCCTGATCGAGGCGGCGAAGGATAAAAGTTATCCAGCCGAGATCGCGCTGGTACTTTCTAACCGCCCGGATGCTGGCGGGCTGCTTGTCGCCCGCGCTGCCGGGATTGCGACCGAAGTCGTCGATCACGTTGCGTTCGGTAAGGATCGAACCGCGTTTGAATCCGCATTGCAGGCTGTGCTCGAAAAGAACCACATTAATATTGTGTGTCTTGCCGGCTTTATGAGATTGCTCACTGCGACGTTCGTGCGCAAATGGCAGAACCGCCTCCTCAATATCCACCCCGCCCTTTTGCCGGCCTTTAAGGGTCTCGACACTCATAAGCGCGTACTCGAAGCAGGCAAAAAGATTCACGGTGCAACAGTGCATTTTGTGGTGGCAGAAATGGATTCCGGCCCAATTATCGCGCAAGGCGCCGTGGCCGTGCAGCAGGAAGATAGCGAGGAAACGCTTGCCATGCGCGTCCTCGGGGTCGAGCACCGCATATACCCATTGGCACTAAAACTCGTGTCAGAAGACCGCGTGCGCGTCGTCGACGGCCATTGCTTAATTGACGGCGTTCCGGTTCCGGCTGCAGAAAAGCTTGTGCCCGATATGTCCTGATTATTCTGCGCTGCAACAGCACAGGTAGTTGAATAACAAGGCGTGGTCGGGTGTTATAGTCTTTTGTGCACGGGTGACGCCGCCCATAGCGAGCGGCGCGACGGAGGAACGAGGAAAGGGGAAACACCATGAATGGCAAAGGCGAGACGAAGCTGATTTTTCCGGGTCTAGCGGATTTTTATGTGCCGTTCGGCAGGATCGCATATACGCTGGTCCGCGTGGTCGTCGGCATTATGTTTTTGATGCACGTTTCGGGAAAATTCAAAGTGGGGGCGGCCGCGGTTGCCGCCAACGTCATGTCAAAGAACGGCCTTGAGCCGTCGCTGTTTTTTGCTTATGCCGCGATCGTTCTCGAAACGGTAGGGGGCGTCTGCCTCATTATTGGTCTATTCACGCGCTTCTTCGCGGCTGCGCTCGCAATTGAAATGGCGATTGCATTGTTGTTCGTCCATCTTCCGAAAGGTTACGCTGCCGGCGGCGGTGGATACGAGTACGTTTTGCTCATCGGGATCGTGCTATTCGCGATCGCTATGCGCGGTGGCGGGCCCTACTCCGCCGACCGTATGATTGGAAAAGAACTTTAGCTGGCGAGCATTAGGAAGAGCGCGCGTGGGTCTCATCCGCGCGCGCTTTTCGCACCCATACCTTGCTGTCGTGGACGGCGGCGCCACCAAAAGGTGCAATCGAGTCCGCTCCAACAAGCGTATTGATGCCACGGCCGTCGGCATAGGCTGAATTGGGCCATATCGACTCCGCAATCAAAACGCCACGCCGCACGCCATCATACAGGCGGGCGTGTAGACGCACTTCGCCGCGTATATTTCCCAGCACCACATAGTCGCCGTCGCCGATATCGGTGTGCCGCGCATCGTCGGGATGAATCATCACGCTCGGCCGTTGCTCCTGAGTGAGTGAGGTCGGTGTCTCATTGAATGACGAGTTGAGAAAGCCTCGCGCCGGTGACGTCGCAAGCCGGAATGGGTGCTCTTGATCTGCCTGTTCAATCGAAGTCCAATGATCGGGCAGTCGCGGCATATCCGCTATTGGCCCGCTGTGATAGGGGCTGCGGAACGGCACATTCGGCCAGTCCGGCTTGAAGCGAAACTTGCCATCCGGCCAGGGAAAGCCGTCAAGATAATGCGATTGCCGGAATGGCGGCTGACAATCGAGCCATCGGTTGGCCTCAAGCTCGGCGAGCGTGCCACGCTTGGATACCCGCAGCATCTGATCGATTAGTTCACGTGGGCTCATTGTAAAGCCGCAATGCTCGGCGCCCAATCGCCTAGCGAGGGCGCAGATCACCTCGTGATTATTGCGACACTCGCCCGGTGGCTCGACCAACTTGGGGCCAAGAATGAGATACTGATGTCCACCGCCACGATAAATATCGTCGTGTTCGAGGAATGTCGTGGCCGGTAAAACCACGTCTGCCATCTGCGCCGTCTCTGTCAAGAATTGCTCGTGCACGCAGACGAACAGGTCGTCACGCGCAAAACCTCGTTTGACCTGCGTCTGGTCGGGGCATACCGAAACCGGGTTGGTGTTCTGAACGATGAGCGCGTTAACGGGCGGCCCACCACGCAAAGCGTCTCGATCTCCCGTCAATATTGCTCCGATGCGTGACTGATCGAGCATTCGTATTGCGGGATCGCGGACATCGAGACCCTCAATCAAGGTTTTATCGAGCTGGAAAATATCCGCGCTGATATGGAAGGCGCCGCCGCCCTCATACTGCCAGGCACCCGTCACGGCCGGAATACAGCTTGCTGCGTGCATATTAGCAGCGCCGTTACGCGAGCGCGAAAAGCCGTAGCCGAGCCGGAAGAAAACGCGCTTGCGGTCTCCGATCAGCCGCGCAAACGCCTCTATGGTTTCAACCGGCGCGCCGGTGATCGCCGAAGCCCATGCTGGGTCGCGCGTGCGCAGGTGCGCCTCAAGTTCACGCGGCGCGTCGGTGTATTTATCCAGATAGTCCCAATCGGCTTTGCCGTCGCGGAACAGGCAATGCATCACGGCACACGCGAGCGCGCCATCGGTACCGGGCTTTACCAGAACCGGTAAATCCGCCTGCTGCATCGTGCCATTCATATAGACGTCGACCGCCGCAATTTTCGCCCCGCGTTCTTTTCGCGCGCGGACCGCATGGGTCATGACGTTGACCTGCGTGTTCACCGCATTGGTACCCCAGATCACCACCAGGTCGGATTTTGTCATTTCGCGCGGATCGACTCCGGCGATGCGCCCCACTCCGGCGGCGTATCCGGCATAGGCGGGATTCACACAAATGGTCGAATGGAACCCCGAGTATTTCTTGGCGTGGCGCAGGCGGTTGATACCGTCGCGCATTACCAAGCCCATCGTGCCTGCGTAGTAATACGGCCAGACGCTCTCGGCGCCGTCATGTTGCTCGGCTTGAATGAATTTTTCGGCGACGAGATCGAGCGCATCATCCCAGGAAATACGCTCGTACTCGCCGGAGCCTTTTGTACCTTTGCGCCGTTGCGGATATAGTACGCGATCAGCGTGGTGTTGACGCTCTGCATATCGCGCGACTTTCGCGCAGATCACACCGGCCGTGTAATCGTTATCCTTGGACCCTCGGACTCGCCCGATGGTGCGCTCATCGAGAAGCTCCACTTCAAGCGCGCAGGTTGATGGGCAATCATGCGGGCAAGCGGTCGCCCCGATGCGAATCGCCGAACCGACGCCCCGCACCATCTTGGTCATCGCGCAACCGCCTTCTGGGTTCGAAACGCCTGCCTAGGCCGCTTCTTCGCGCAGACGCCTTGATCTGACCAAATACAATCCGACGAGAACGACAAAGATAGCGCCAGCAATCCCGCAGACTACCTCCAGCATCTCCGCAGTCGATTCCGAAAAATGTTCTGCGACGATGGGATCTTCCGGCAACAATCCGCCAGCAATCCAGCCAAGTAAAGCGCCGCCGCCCCACACCACGATCGGGAAGCGTTCGATGATGGCCAGGAACAAAGCGCTGCCCGCAATAACGACAGGGATGCTCACCGCGAGGCCGAGACCGAGCAGCACATAATTACCTTTCGCTGCCGCAGCCACCGCAATCACGTTGTCGAGACTCATCACGATGTTGGCGACAACAACAACGCGCACCGCACGCCATAAATCCTCGACCGCTTCCGGCGTATCTTCGGCATCGTGCGGTTGTGGCGACACAAGCTTGATAGCGACCCAAAACAGTGCAAGTCCGCCAGCAAGTTTAAGATACGGCAATTGCATCAGCGTCGCGACGATACCGGTGAATAAAATTAGCAATACTGCCGCCGCGCCGGCGCCAAGAACCATGCCCCAGAACCGCTCTTTAGGCGGAAGCGCACGGACTGCAAGCGCAATGACGACTGCATTGTCGCCGGACAACAGAATATTGATTCCCATGATCTGCACCGCAGCCAGCCAGAATGCCGGGTGCATCATTTCGGAAGCCAAAGCGCCCACAGGTCGTTCCCCCTAGTTCCATCGTCGCAATGGCGACGTGTCTTATTGGCCGTTGGTGAGTGTACAAAGCCGTATCGCAGGTACAAATAGCGAAAGTGCGGCGCAATGCCGCCTTGGCCGACTAGCCGACGATCTCGTTTTCCGAAAAAAACTGCGCAATTTCCCGGACCGCGGTCTCCGGAGCATCGGACCCATGGACAGAGTTTTCGCCAATCGACTTGGCATGGGTCTTCCGGATGGTTCCGGCAGCAGCCTTGGCAGGGTCGGTTGCCCCCATCACCTCGCGATATCTGGCGATAGCGTTCTCGCCTTCCAGCACCTGGACCACCACAGGGCCCGAAATCATGAAATCAACCAGTTCACGAAAGAACGGCCTCTCCCGGTGTACGGCGTAGAATTTTTCCGCCTGCTGGCGGGAAATGTGCACGCGTTTTTGTGCAACGATACGCAAACCCGCCTTCTCGATGATGGCATTGATCGCGCCGGTCAAATTACGCTCGGTCGCATCAGGTTTGAGGATCGAAAAGGTGCGCTCGATCGCCATCGGATATTCCTTCACTGAGACTGATTGCTGAGGTCACGGAGTTTCATTGGAGAAACGCGGTCGCGCGGCTTATACCGGGACACCTTTCACGCGGCAAGGTCAGCCGCTTTTGCGGCAGGGAGCTCATCAATGCTGGCTCGCTATCAGATGTTCGCCGGCTACAATGCCTGGTGCAACGAAAGGCTCTACGGGGCCGCGGCAAGAATTCCCGACGCCGACTATCGCGCAAATCGCGGCGCTTTCTTCAAGTCGCTGCACGGCACCCTAAACCATTTGCTCGTCGGCGATCGCATCTGGATGCGGCGCTTCACCGGCCAAGGTGAGACACCACCGAGCCTCGATGCAGTCCTTTATGACAATTTAGCGCAGTTGCGCGCTGCGCGCCGCCTCGAAGATGAACGTATCAACGCTTACATCAGCGCTTTGCGTGAAGAGGACCTGGCCAAAACGATCCGTTTTCGCACCATGGTCAACCCGCAGACCATCGAGCAGGTGCTGGCCCCCGCGCTTGACCATTTTTTCAATCATCAAACCCATCATCGCGGCCAAGCCCATGCGCTGCTTTCGGCTGTCGTCGGCAACGATCCTACACCGAGCTTCGATCTGATCATTTACCAGCGAGAAACCGGGCAAGGCGGACTGCACAAGATCGACTGAAGCCTGCGATTCAAGGGGTTGCTTCGCGCCGCGCTGTCGGCCAAAAGGCGCGGCATGCTCATTATTGACGATCTCACTGTCCGCATTGCTGGCCGCCCACTGTTGGAGGGCGCATCTGCGAGCATTCCAAGCGGCGCGCGCGTGGGCCTTGTCGGTCGGAATGGTACCGGCAAGACCACGCTGTTTAGCGTCATCGCTGGCGATATTTCGGCCGAGCAAGGTCATATCGAAGTCTCACCGCGTTGGCGGATCGGACGGCTGGCCCAGGAAGCGCCAAACGGTCCCGAAAGCCTGCTCGACGTCGTGCTGACGGCCCACCGTGAGCGCAGCGCGCTCTTGGCGGAAGCTGAAACCGCGCATGATCCGCACCGCATTGCCGAAATCCAGACGCGGCTCGCCGACATCGGCGCGCATGCGGCCCCTGCCCGCGCGGCGTCGATTCTCGCCGGGCTCGGATTCTCGGCCGCCGACCAGCAGCGACCTTGTTCGGAATTCTCTGGCGGCTGGCGCATGCGCGTAGCGCTCGCTGCAACACTGTTCGCGGAACCCGAACTGCTGCTGCTCGACGAGCCGACCAACTATCTCGACCTCGAAGGCACACTCTGGCTGCAAGACCATCTTGCGCGATATCCGGCAACGCTCATTATCATCAGCCACGATCGCGATTTGCTCGACAATGCAGTCGGCCACATCTTGTCGTTGGAAGCACGTAAACTCGTGCTCTATCGCGGCGGCTATTCTGCCTTTGAGCGGCAGCGCAGCGAACGGCTGGTGCTAGACCAGAAGATGATCAAGAAACAGGACGCGCAGCGCAAGCATCTTCAGGCATTCGTCGACCGCTTTCGCGCAAAGGCCAGTAAAGCACGACAGGCACAATCACGCCTGAAGATGCTGGCGAAGTTGCAGCCGATCGCCTCGCTCGTGCTGGATGAGGTGCGGCCGATTCATATTCCAGCGCCGCACAAGCTCTTGTCGCCACCGATTATCGCCACCGACGATGTCGATGTCGGTTACGAGCCGGGCCGACCTGTATTGTCCGGCCTCTCACTGCGGATCGACAATGACGATCGCATTGCTCTGCTTGGGGCGAACGGCAATGGCAAATCCACGTTGGTCAAATTGCTGGCCGGAAGGCTTGCTCCCGAACACGGGACGGTCACCCGCGCGTCCAATCTCAGGGTCGCTTACTTTGCCCAGCATCAGCTCGATGAACTTGAGCTGGAGGCGAGCCCGTATGATCACGTGCGCCGGCTCATGCCTGACGCACCGGAAGCGAAGGTTCGGGCCCGTGTTGGAGCCATCGGCTTTTCGGGCCTCGCCGGCAACACAAAGGTGGAGAAACTCTCCGGCGGCGAGAAGGCGCGCTTGCTGCTCGGGCTGGCGACTTTCAGTGCTCCACATCTTGTAATCCTCGACGAGCCGACTAATCACCTCGACATCGACAGCCGTGCGGCGCTGATCGAAGCAATCAACGATTTCCCGGGCGCCGTGATTTTGGTCTCGCACGATCGCCATCTGCTAGAGGCTTGCGCCGACCGTCTATGGCTGGTGCAGGGTGGGACGGTGAAGCCGTTTGACGGCGATCTCGACGACTACCGCCGCCGCGTTCTTAACGACTCTGGATCTGACGCTCAGCCCACGACGAAACC
>JBATYN010000485.1:0-7121 GCA_049674125.1 Pseudolabrys sp.
GCCCGCAGGAATGCAATTCTGGCTGTCACAAGTAAGCCGGCCATGCTGCGAACGGTCGAGCAATGGATAAAACGCCTCGATGCTGCCGACACGACGCGGACCGGCGTGCATGTCTATCGAGTCAAGTATGGCGAGGCGCGCCAGCTCGCTCGGGTGCTCAGCGACGTTTTTGGCAGCAGCTCTTCTGGTTCCTATGAGACGCCGGCAAGCCAGGTTGCACCGGGCAGCGGCATAACTAAAACATCTTCGAATGCTGATCGTTTGCCAGGTCTATCGGCCGGCACCACACCATCATCGTCGTCATCGTCGTCGATGACGGCTGGCTCGAGCAGAAGCGATTCACGTTTTGGCGGATCGTCAACTTTAGGAGGGACGGCCGCAAGTGCTGCCGGCGCCGCCGGGAATACTGTCGATGCACGCAGCACCGCCGCAGGCGGCGGGCAGTCCGCGATGGATGGCATCAAAATCACCGCCGACGTTTCCACCAACTCGTTGTTGGTATACGCGAGCGCCGAAAATTATCGCCTTGTCGAGCAAACGATCCGTCAACTCGACCAACCTCAAGCGCAGGTCGGGATTGACGCAACCATCGCTGAGGTCACGCTCAACGATAACCTCAGCTATGGCGTTCAGTTTTATATTCAGAGCAAAAATCTTGGTATGGCGCCGGATAAGGGCTCGGCCCTCAACACCCCGACGTCGCCACCGAGCGCAGCGCCGACGGTTCTCAATGGCGTCGCCAACGCGTTTCTCAATCGCGCATTTCCGGGCTTCAACTTCCTGATCGGCCCCGAAGCCCAGCCGAACATGATTCTCGATGCCTTGCATGCGGTGACCGATGTAAAGATCTTATCGAATCCGTCGCTCGTCGTTATCGATAACCAGGTGGCAACGCTGCTCGTCGGCGACGAAATTCCGGTTTCAACCGGCACCGGGAATGTGCTCAATTCAGCGACCGGTACGAACAATACGATTATCAATTCGATCGATTATCGCAGCACGGGCATTATTCTCCGTGTCATCCCGCGCGTGAGCCCCAACGGCAATGTCCGCCTAGATATCGAGCAGGAAATCAGCCAGGCCACCAACGCGACCGCCAATACGCTGACGCCGACCGTGTCGCAACGTAAGGTCAAGAGTTCAGTGGCGGTTGCGAACGGTCAAACGGTGTTATTGGCCGGCCTGATTCAGGAGCATACAGAGCTCGATCGCGGCGGAATTCCGGTGCTTGATCAGATTCCCAAAATAGGCGATCTGTTCTCTCATCAGAACAAGACGATAACGCGTACTGAACTCATAATCTTTATTCGGCCGCAGGTAATTCGCGATGCAGTTGATGCTCACTTTGTCGCTGAGGAATTTCGTACCAAGTTGCGCGGTACGATTGAATCGGCGCCATATAATGTTCCACGTGTGCCCCTAATTCGCTAACGTCCCCAGGAGTTGAGACAGGTCGGCGATACTACAGGGCAGCATGCGCGTGACGAAGGCGGGGATCGAATATGTTAGCGCGTTGGTCCGCGTTGGTTTCGCGGACACTGATGACGACCGGAACGTTTGAAGAAATCACGATCCTCATTGCGTGGGCCGCGAGCATTGCGGCGAGTTTGATCCTGTTCCCCAACGCACAGGGAGCAATCGGCGGAGGGTTGGCAGTTCTCATGATCGCAATTGCGATTATCGACGCCCGGCGCTTTATTATCCCGGATGAATTAACGGCCGCTGCATTGGCACTGGGATTCTTGCATGCGGCGATCCAAGCCAGCGACTTGGTGATGGAAGCGCTTGCTAGCGCGGCGCTGCGTGGCGTTGTCTTGGCGTTTGCATTCTTGAGCCTACGAATTTTGTATAGGCTTATTCGCGGACGTGAAGGTATCGGACTGGGCGACGTAAAGCTCGCGGGCGTCGCCGGGGTGTGGCTTGACTGGTCGATGGCTCCGGTTGCAATCGAAATAGCCGCACTAACGGCCCTCGTAGCATACGGCATAAGACTTTTATGGAAGGGCCGGTCTGTCCGCGCGGCGAGCCGGCTGCCGTTCGGCCTTTTCTTTGCGCCTGCGATCTGGATTGGCTGGCTGTTGCAGGCGACGCTTTTCTAGTTCCTTCCGCGTCTTCCTTGCAATAAATTGGCCGATGCGGGAATTGAATTTGTTTAAGAGGCAGGGACGAGCTGTTTGTCCGTGCCACGCGCGCAGGGACTTTGGGTTCGGACACCGGTGGGAGACGTGAATATGGAGAAGGCTGTAAAGCTTTTTACTGCCCCGTTGGCACTCTGGCTTTTGGCCGCTCCATGCGCGAACAGTGCCGGCCTGTCGGAGGAGCGCACTAAATACGGCCGCGATTATCCTGTTGCCCCGGTCAGGACCGCCAAACCGTCGGTCTTGCACAGGAGCGCCAAGGCGGACGCCTTGTTGGGGTTCCGATATGAACATGGCCTGGGCGTTCCACAGTCCTTTGACGTGGCGGTAGAATTGTACGTACGCGCGGCGGAACAGGGCGATCCGACCGGGCAATATTTGCTTGGCCTGACGTACGATCAAGGGCGCGGCGTCTGGCAGGACGACGTGCTTGCACACAAATGGTTGAATTTGGCAGCGGCCCGTGCGCCAGCACGCAATCGCGAACAATATTTGAGAATTCGGGATGCTGTCGCTTCCAAGATGACCCCGGCTCAAATTTACGCCGCCCAAAAGCTGGCCGTTCAATGGACGCCCAAGCCTCCGCAATGGTATCTGCAATCGCCGTAAGCATCGGCGATATTGGTAACCACGGGCCGTATTACAGAAATATCTCGAACCCGCTGTGCTCCGAATAGACGCTCGCCGATTTGCAACCGGCCTTTGTCTGTAATCCTGAATGAAGCAAATCATATGTTGCGGCTTGTTGAACCTTCGCCGACAAGCAGATTTTGTTTATGTGATTTTAATGCAGCGCAAATGGTGGACGGGGTGCTGCGTCGCACCCGAGCGGAACCAGCGCGAGCGAGTGGGCCCGCCCACAAAAATTTGGAGGGCGGAACATGGGATGCTGCGATGGGAGCGGCCGCGTCTGTGCCCGCCGTGGTTTCGGAGGTTTGCTGATGATTCAACTATACAGCCGCACAGTTCAGCGGCAGGATTAGCTGTGTAGCAACATCAAAGTCGGGGGGCGTCAAAATGTGCAAACTGTGCGATGCAGGTTTTCGGCAAAACCATTTCGGCTCACGGCGAAATTTTCTAAAAGGCGCGGCAGCGACTGGAGCCGTCGCTGCAGGTCTCAATTTATTCAGACCACGTCCCGCCGCAGCGGACGCCGGTGACGCGCCGCTGGGCACTGGCGGAGGTGGGCGTCGTTACGTCATTCGCGGTGGTTCTGTGATGTCAATGGATGCGAGCGTCGGCGACTTCGCCCAGGCCGACGTCCTCGTCGATGGCAAGAAGATTCTCGCCGTCGGTCCGAATTTGCATGCGGGCGGCGCCGGCGAGATCGATGCGCGCGGCCGCATTGTGATGCCAGGCTTCATCGATACGCACCACCACCAGTTCGAAACGGCGCTGCGTAGCTTCCTCGCCGACGGAGTGCTCATCAATGATGGGTCGGGCTCGCCGAGCGGGACTACGACTTACTTCGAATTCATCCTGAACAAATTCGCCCCGGTGTACCGGACGCAGGACGTCTACATCAACGAGCTGTTTGGTGGGCTCAGCCAGCTCGACGACGGCGTTACGACGGTGCATGACGTCTCGCAGATCCACCACACGCCCCAGCACTCCGACGCCGCTATCCAGGCGCTGATCGATACGGGGCGTCGCGCCGCATTCGGCTATTTCGAAGGCGCTGGGACCAACCCGCCCAATTATGCCTACCCGCAGGACGCCTTTCGCATCTCCAATCAGTGGTTCCCGAATAATAATCTCTCGAGCAACGGGCTCGTGCACATGATCATGGGCGGCGAGCTTTACCTTGGAACTCCGACCTACACCCAGTCATGGACGATCGGGCGCCAGCTCAAACTTCAGATTGCGGCCCACGTTCTCTCGCCGTTCGGCATCACCCCGACCTTGGATCTCCTCGCCCAGAATAAGGGCGGTGACGGCGGCAACATCGGGATCGGGCCTGACAACCTGTTCATCCATATGACCGGGCAGTCCGATACGGGCTGGCACGCGGTCCAGAAACAAGGCGCACAGGTCTCGATTGCCTTCCCGATCGAGATGAATATGCGGCACGGAATCCCGCCGGTTATCAAGATGCAACTACTTGCTATGGCCGCGGGGAAACCATTTGAACCGTCCCTTTCCGTGGATGTCGAGTGCACGATGACCGCGGATTTCTTCACTCAGATGCGTGTGGCTATGAACCTGCAGCGCATGGTGGTGAACCAGATGATTTTGGAGCAGAGCTCGAACGGGACAAAAATTGAAACGGCGAACGACGCTTTCTATCCGCCTGGTCCCAATCAGTTCGCGTGGCCGACCCCGGCAGCAGGTATACCGCCGCTGCTGACCACCCGCGACGTCCTGCGTTACGCCACTATGAACGGCGCCAAGGCATTGCGGCTCGACGACAAGGTCGGATCGCTTACGCCGGGCAAGGAAGCCGACATCATCATCCTCGACGCTACGGCGATAAATGTGGCGCCGCTCAATCAGGTGCCTGGCGCGGTTGTCTCATTGATGGATCGCACCAACGTCGAAACCGTGATCGTCGCGGGCAAAGTACGCAAGTGGAAGGGGCGGCTGCTCGACGTCGATCTCCCGCACCTGCGTCAACAGCTCGAGAGTTCGCGCGACTACATCTTCTCTAAGGCTGGCGTTCCGCAGAACTTGTTCAGCAGCCAGTAAAGCGTGTGGAACACACCAGGACGGGGGCGGCGCAAGCCGCCCCTTTTTCGTTGGTGGCGCCAACTGCGGGTATCGTGAGTTTAGAGTCTCATAAATAATTTGAGATCAAGGGGCGGAAGGCGATAGGTCGTCGGTCAAAACATATTTGCGGGTCGTTGAGCCGGCACGCATATGGCGACGCTGTGCGTTGTCACAACCACGTCATTCGCTCGCAACAACTTTACAGCTCTATTCGCTATGTCGGCCAGAATCCGCAAACGCGTAGGCGAGGAACACCGACGATCACAGGAGAGGGCGATGATTCGATTGCGAACTAGTTTAGGCGCCGCAATTTCTTTGGCTCTTGGCATTGCCGCCACCGGCGCATCGGTTGCCGCGAACGCGACGTGTCAGTTGCAGTCGCCTGGCGGCAACATCAAGCGAGTTATCCACATCGTTTTCGACAACGTGCATCTCAGGCGCGACAATCCGAATGTTCCGTCAGATCTCGAGCAGATGCCAAATCTGCTTAATTTCATCCTCGACAATGGGACGATCAGTGGAAACCATCACACGCCGCTGATTTCCCACACGGCGACCGATATTCTCACCGCTCAGACTGGAGTCTACGGTGATCGCATGGGAATTCCAGTCGCAAACAGTTACGGCTTTTTCCGAAACGATGGCAGTGTTGGCTTCAGCAGTTCATTCCTGTACTGGACCGCTCTTGCGGCTGACGGCAAACCGCAGATGGTCAACGAAAACGGTAAGACTGCGCCGGCGCCATGGGCGGCGTTCACACGTGTCGGGTGTGACGTCGGCGGGTTCTCAGTCGCCAACATTGAATTCGAGAGCGTGCCGGCCGACGTAAATACCGTGTTTGGTGCGGGGTCGCCCGAAGGCATTGAGGCGAACAACGCTGCGGTGCGCGACAAGGCGAACGCTGACTTTCTCGGCATTGCCATTCATTGCGCGCTGGGCAGTTCACTCTGCAACAACAGCCATGGCAGGGACGATCTTCTGCCGGACGAGCCAGGTGGCTACCTCGGCTTCAAGGCGCTGTTCGGTAATCTCCATGTCCAGCCCGTAATCTCGCCCAGCGGGCCCGTGAAAGACCTCGACGGCAACGTCATCCAGACCGCACTAGGTAATCCCGGCTTCCCCAACATCTTCAATCCGACCGCAACGCAATCACTCGGCTACGCGGCGACGATGCTGGAAGCGGGCGTGCAGGTCGTCTACGTCTACATCGCCGATGCGCACGACAGTCGCAGTGGCTCGGGCACCTTCGGCCCAAAGAACGATCATGACCACGGGCGCTTTGGCGAGTAACGCCATACCACCAATCTAAAATACGGAGCCCGCCGATAATACCGGCGGGCTTCTCCGTAAGTGACACAAAGCGGAAGTAGGATGTTAGTCGAGCCGAGCAAATTTTGATGCCGGCTATACGGCTGCAGGCGGCGGCGCGCTCGGGAGAAATTTCGCAGACTGAAAGTTTGGTACAGGATTGCCACAACGCGCGTGATTGTAGAATTTTCTAAATCTCAGTCTTCGATTTTTAGACTTTTTATACCGCGGGCGCCAACAAACGCGGAGATTGCAAAATGGTTCCAAGTTCGTCGCGAAAAATTCCATTCGACTTTTTTGAGTAAAGTTCACACAGTGCTTTTGCGGCTGTTTTGCATTCTGTGGGCGGAGGATGCGCTGTGTCTTTGTATCGATTTTATATTTTCGAAAAAGAAGGCCATATCGTCGCGCAGCCACCAAAAATCTACGAATTGCCCAACGATGCTGCGGCTTTAAAGCAAGCCAAAAAGATTATCGACGACCGTGCGATCGAGATTTGGCGATATACGAGCAAAATTGGTCGTCTCAATCCCCGTCACTCGCACAAAACCTCACAGGATGTCGGCGTGGAAACTCGGGCCCAGCACGCGGCTCCCGCTGTTATGCGTTAGGACGAGACGAAGTCTTTTCAGATTCATACAAACTAAAATGAATCTCTCAGACTAGCAGCTCCACATTTTTTCAGTAGCCACGATACGGCCTGCAGCCTCCAACTTGAAACCAGTAAGGCGGGCAACCGTTCGAGGTGCTATAGCGGCGCCCTACGTGATACCCCCCGCCGTAGTCTGGACCGGGGCCATAACCATAACCGTAGCCGGGGCCGTAGCCGGGGCCGTAAGCAAAACCGTCATCGACGCTGTAATTGTAAACATAACCGAAAGCGCCACCGGGGCCGTAGGCGGGGCCGAAACCGTACCCGGTCTCCCAACACTGGCGCTTTTCGCAACCGTAGGGTCCGCAGCGCCGAAC
>JBATYN010000486.1:0-2789 GCA_049674125.1 Pseudolabrys sp.
CGCCTAGGCCCTCGGCACGTGATGGTTTCATCATCGTCGCAGTTTTATGGATCTTGATTGCGCTCGCGACATTGGCGTCGATTTATTCGATCTATATCAAGAATTCCGCTTTGGCGGTTTCTGTGACGGATGACGGCTTGCAAGCCGAGGCACTGGTTTCCGCCAGCCTTGAGCTCACCGCATACAGATTGACCGCTTCAAATAATGATTTGCGGCCGACCCGAGGCCGATTCAGTTTTCGGCTCGGGCGAGCCAACGTCGTGGTGAGTTTCTCTTCGGAAACCGCGCGGATCGACCTCAATGCAGCTCCGAAAATTTTGCTGACGGGTTTTTTTAAGGCACTCGGTGGGTCAGATGAGGACGCAGATCGCTACGCAGATCGAGTGATCGGCTGGCGTACAACTCCCAAGCCACTGGCACAAACCGATGAGGCTGCCCTTTATCGCTCCGCCGGGCTGCCTTATCTGCCGCGCGGGGCACCATTCGCGCATGCGAGCGAACTTTGGCTCGTCCAAGGCTTGCCGCCTACGCTCGTTGGACGCGCCATCCCCTTTGTAACGGTCTATAGCGGTCGGCCAGAAATCAACGTTTTTGACGCACCGCCAGAGTTAATCGCGGCGCTCCCTCAAATGACGCCCGCACGACTGAACACCTTTCTCGCGCAACGTGACGCAGCCGCTGCGGACAAAGACTCGCTTAATCGACTGATGGGCCCAGACCAGCCTGGCGCTACGGTCGACGGAAGTAATGCCTTTCGTGTCCGGGTTAGCATTGCGTTCGACAATGGCTGGCAAACGGGATCGGAAGCGGTTATCCTTTTAGATACTGCCGATGAACCATTTCGCGTATTGTCGTGGCGTAGCGACGTTAACGCTGATTCAGATCAGCCTCGGTTAGCGACGAGACTACGATGAAACTTTTGCGTCAGATCATCGAGAGCTTTTCGCGCTGGATCGATTCCGTCGCCGAAACCGTCAATTCGATATTCGACCGGCTGCGATCACAGCGTCATGTGCAATTCATCGAAGAAGAACAAGATACATTCACGCTTCACGAACTGGGCAATGTCAAAAATTCTAATTTGCCTGACCATCGCGTCCGTATAGTCGGCGGATCCATCGTCGAGACCTTGCCGCAAAATTGGACAACGGCCTTGCGTGGCAGTCGGATAGAACTGGTTTTGCGACCTTCCCGATTCCTTTTTCGCCCACTTGAGTTACCCAAGCGTGCCGCCGAATATCTTGAAGGCATCGTACGTTCGCAAATCGATCGTCTTACGCCCTGGACCGCGAATGAGGCCGTCTACAGTTGGACACCGCCGATTGATGCGCCCAACGATCGAATTCAACTTATGATCGCTGCAACGGCACGAGCGTTGGTCGCTCCGTATTTGCACGCGATCGCAAGCCTTAATGCCGCGTCGATTGCCATTGCGACAGTGCAATTGAACTCGGACTCGACGCCGTCGACCATAAAGTTTCTTGAACAACGCATGCGCAGCGCGATCGATGTTAGGCGCATTCGTCTGGTTTTGGTGGCTATTTTTCTGCTGAGTGGCCTCTCGGCAGTTACCTCAATCGGTATTTCTGCGATCGCTTCGGATAATCTAGGCACCGAACGGCAGGAACTGTTGCGCAAGATTTCGGCGCGCAAGGCGGCGATGCGAAATTTCTTCGAGGGGTCAGGTCTGCAGTCACTTGAAAAACGCAAGCAAACAACGCCATCGAGCGTCATCGCTTTGGAGGCGCTGTCGGCCCTGCTGCCAGACGATACTTATGTCACCGAGCTTCGGATCGACGGAGAAAAGCTTCAGATAGTTGGCATCACAAGCGATGCGCCGTCGCTTATCCGGTTAATCGAGCAATCTCCGCACTTTGCCCGCGCCACCTTTTTTGCACCAACCACCCGATCGGCGGGGGCGACTAAAGAGCAGTTTCACATCGAAGCCCGCATGAACCCGGTATTTACGGTAGGCTCATGAAAGTAGCCCATTTGATCGAAAAGTATCTGGCGCGCTTCCCGCTCAGCGCTGCAATTTGCTACGCGGCGGTCGTGATCGTATTTTTGTTAACGACGCTATTGTATGTCTCTGATGTCCTGGAACGCCGACAAGCGTTGGCCGCGACCGGCGATATCTTGAGCCAGCTGGAAGGCCGCCATTCTTCCACATCCCACTTTAAAAAAGTCGATGGCGTACCTTTGGTGACTGGCTTGCCTGTGCTGGAAGGCCCGACGGTGACAGTGGCCGGCGCAACTCTGCTGCAGCGGGTTGCAGGAGCAGTGACACATTTTGGTGGCAACATTTTATCTTCCCAAGTCGACTTACAAGGCGCACAATCAAAAGATGGATTTGTCAAAGTTTCCGTAGACTGTGAGGTTGAGCAACCCTCGTTGCAGCAGCTCCTTTACGATCTGGAAGCGGGAATGCCTTTTCTGTTCATCGATCAACTGGTTGCGCAGATGCCTGAGACCACGACGGGTGCATTGCGAGGAAAAATGCGCGTTTCGATTTTGGTTTCTGGACAATGGCAAGGTGCAAAATGATTTGCGGCCTTACAAATCGGATGCCGGCCTTGATTGTTTTTACCGTGGCGACCGTGGCAATGATTTCTGTTTTTCCGGCGGGTGCGGACTCGGTCGACGAAGCTGGAATTTCGGTCGGAGCTGACTTCAAGCGAACCACGCTAAGCGCGCCAGTCGGCAACGCAGTTTCGACGATACCGCTCTCCAAACTATCCGCGACGCGTGATCGGCCAATATTTTCACCATCCCGTCGTCCGCCCCCACCG
>JBATYN010000487.1:0-5511 GCA_049674125.1 Pseudolabrys sp.
GGTCATAACAGGTGATCGCAAAACTCTTGGTACCGGCAGGCGCGCCGGACCACTTGAGATGGGGCGACGTGTTGCCGCCCGCGCAGCCGAAGCCGAAATCCGCGGACAATATGAATTCCTTCGGCAAATAGTCGCCATCCTTGAAGCTGTTACTTGTGACCGTGAACGCCATGGATCGCCTCCTTCACGTCTGCAAACGCGCAAAGCGTAGTCCGGTCGGGCAAAACCGCAAAGGCCGCACCTGACGATGCCACTCGATCCGCGCTAGACTTCGATCGGGGGTGATTCATGCGCAAATTTATTCTTGTCGCTAATGCGTTTTTATTGGTGCTGTGGCTGATTTCCACTCTCGTGTCGTATTTCCCGGCGCATCACTTCGATCCAGCGGGGTTTTACGGCACCATAGTTTTTTTCGTGCTTCCGGCGGTTGCTATCGGGGTCTGGGGCCGTTGGCTACCGGTCGGCATTGGCCTGACCGGTATTTCGTTGATCATGACATTCGTACTCTTTGCCGCTAGCCAGATCGCGAGCTAAACCGGGGCCCCCGATGTCCAACTTCATCTCTACCAACCCGTTCGATCTGGCGATTTATGTTTGCCTGTTCATCGCCGTGGTGATGGGGTTCATGACAGGCCTGCTGCGCAGCCTTGCGACAATCATCGGCTATATCGGCGGAATGGGCGTGGCGGTGGCGGCTGGCCCGAGAGTGACGCCGCTTCTTACGGCATATCTGAAAATGCCGACGCCGCAGACATGGATCGTGTTCGTTGCCATTTTTGTCGCGGCCGGCGCAGGGCTCAGCGCGCTGTTACGGCTTGGCGTGAGTGAAATGATCGGCCCCAATGTCAGCATTCCGGATCGCATTGCCGGCGCGGCGCTGGGCGCGTTTCGCATTGCACTGCTGGCGGTGCTGCTGGTTCTCGTCTTCGACCGCATCATACCTCCGGGCCGCGAGCCGAACTTCCTGAAGGGATCGTTATGGCGGCCTGTCCTGTCGGATGCTGCCCAGCACGGGCTGCAATCGCTGCCGCCGGAGGTCGAAGACTATATCGACCGCCTCAAGCGTCAGCGGAGGCTTTGATATCAGCTGTATTGACCGGACTTTGAACCTTTCGGCTTCGCGGCGCGACCTATGTCAGTAGCGGGGCGCCGGTAGCGCGCCGGCGTTGGAAAGGCGGCTCGCATGTCGTCCGAATATCCGTCTGGCCGGACGGCCAAAGGCTATACGCAAATCCTTGGTGCCGCCCGCGCGGCCGCGTCGAGCGCACGCCATACCGCGGTCAATTCAATTGTGCGGAAAGCCGAACGCGACGATATCGTTTTCCTGCCGCTCAACGATGCAACGATGGGCGCGGCGCTCCGCAGCGCGCGAGAAAGGCTGCCGGGCTTCCTCGCTTTGGCAAAGCACCCCGGCCCCACGATGGAAGGCTTTGCCGTCAAAATCGCATTGCTCGCGCGTGACGGGCCGGAGTATTTCTGGATTCACCCGTTCGCGCACGGCGACGAGCGATTCATCGGCCAGATCAACAATACGCCGCGTTCGGTGGTGAACCTGAAAATGGGCGATACCGTCACATTCACCGAAGACGAGATCACGGACTGGATGTACATGGATGCAGGGACAATGCGCGGCAACTATTCCGCGCAGGCAATCCTTAAGTCGGCACTCCCGCAAGACCGAAAGGCGTTCAAGCGCCGGTTTGGGCTGGATTTCGATTTCTGATGGCCGCCGGACGCGCAAATTTGCCCTTAAAAACGGCTGCCAGCCCGGCGGTAACCTTTGCTGCTGCTTTGCGACGACCGGCTGGCACAACCGACCCGGATAGCGCTACGTTATCGGAGCACTATATGAGTTCCTGGGGGTTGCCCATGGTCGAAGTTACCTACGAGATCGTCGAGCACGACGGCGGCTGGGCGTATAAAGTCGACGGCGTATTCTCGGAACCGTTCCCCACACACGAAGATGCCCTTGCCGCTGCGCAAGCGGCTGCCGAGGAACAGACTGTGCCTGGCCACACGGAGACGATCGAATACGAAGATGAGAAAGGTCGCTGGCATACCGAGACAGCACGCGGCTCCGACCGACCAAACACTCAAATCAAGGACAGGGGCTGACGCGCGGCGACCGCGCCAGCATTCGGGAGATCAGAAATGGCTTTGCTGCGGATTTTCGCTCTCGCACTTTTGCTTGCACCGGTGCTTTCACCGGCGGCGCCAGCTTTCGCGCAGGTACTTTTGTCGTCGTCAGCGCCGACCATGCAAGACGTCGATCCTGGCGTCGATCACACCGGACGCGATGCCGATCTGCCGTCCGAACTGCGCCGTCAGTCGGTGTATTACCGCACCGAACAGCCGCCGGGCACTATCATCGTGAACACGGCTGATCGCTATCTCTATCTGATCATGGGCAATGGCGTTGCGATGCGC
The DNA here is from genome assembly GCA_049674125.1 of Pseudolabrys sp. Taxonomy (GTDB): domain Bacteria; phylum Pseudomonadota; class Alphaproteobacteria; order Rhizobiales; family Xanthobacteraceae; genus Pseudolabrys. Next base: position 2,428 of record JBATYN010000487.1, read on the forward strand.
TACGGCATCGGCGTCGGCCGAGATGGATTCCAGTGGGGCGGTATGCAGAAAATTTCACTCAAGCGCGAATGGCCAGATTGGGTGCCGCCGCCCGAGATGATCCAGCGTCAGCCCTATCTGCCACGCTGGATGGCGGGCGGCCCGGGCAATCCGCTCGGCGCGCGCGCGATGAATCTCGGCGCCACTGTCTACCGGATCCACGGCACCAATGCGCCGGAAACGATCGGCCAAGCGGTGTCGTCCGGCTGCTTCCGGTTGGTCAATGACGACGTGGTCGATCTTTATTCGCGCGTACCGCTTGGCACCAAAGTGGTGGTGCAGCATCAATAGGTGCTGTCACTGCCACAAGCCGAACGACGCCCATTTGGCTTCGGGAATTTCTTCGCCGATGGTGTAACGGAATGCGACCACCTTCAGGTGGTCCGGCGTCGCCGTGCAGCGATATGACAATCCGTACCATTTCTTCCGGCTGCGAAACGCGCCGCCGTTGACCTGGAGCATATCACCGGTCGCCACCGGCTCCGCCATCGCGTTTGCGACCGCGCGGTCTGGGCGGAAGTCCTTCACTTCGGTGCGGATTCGAGACATCGCGGTGTAGTCACAGAGTTGCTCAAGCCGCTCAGCAGGCGCCAGCATTTCCAGACTGCGTTCGAACCGCGCGTCGTCAGCAGCGGCGAATGTCACAATGATTGTCACCGCGACAACCGCCAGTCCAATTGCCCGCATGCTACCTCCTGCCCGAACGGCCACGATTATGTGCACAGCGCCCAGCCAGGCAATCGGCACCGCCGGCTTGTCCCAAGCAAAAATGGCAGACGCATGTCAGGGCTATCACGAATATTTGGGGTCGCGATCGAGCAACTCGATGGAAATACCCTGCGGCCCGCGCAAGAAGCAGATTTTGATGCCGGGCCGCGGCGAATGTGGTTCCTTGGTGAATTCCACGCCCTTCTTCTTGAGATCGGCGGCAATCGCATCGATGCCTGAAACCGCAAGGCCGAAATGATCGAGGCCCTGATAGGGTGTCGCGGGAGGCGGATTGACGCCGTCGCCCGGCGAGACCGGCGCTGTGAAGATCATGGCGCCACCAAGCTTGATATCGATACGCGGCTTGCCCTGCTGCGTCGAGCGGATCACTTCGGCGCCGAACATGCGCTCAAACCATAGCGCCACCGCGTCCGGATCCGGCGTGCGCAGATGAATGTGATCCCAAGTAAAGGTCGACATTGGCATTTCCCCTTTTCTGGCCAGCGAAACTAGGACATACGGCCGGGGTCCGCGCAACCAGCTTCTTGGTTTTTTCGCTCTGCGAAATCTCAGAGTTTTGGCGAGAACGCTGTTCAACAAATAAATCGCCCTGGCTGGGCTTGCCATCCATGGCATTATTCCCGGCAACAGGCCGCGCTGGGGAGAAAATGTCATGGGCACGCGTGATCGCCGCAATTTCCTGAAACTTGCTGCCGGTGCGTTGGCAGCACCATCGCTGTTGCGCACCGCCGCAGCGCAAACCGCATGGCCGGCGGCAAGACAGATCCGCGCTGTCGTGCCGTTCTCAGCTGGCAGCACCATCGACATCCTTGGCCGTATCGTCCTTGAGCCGGTGTCGCGGCAAATTGGCCAAACGATTGTAGTCGAAAACCGCGGCGGCGCCGGAGGCAGTCTCGGTTCGGCGGCGGTGGCGAAAGCGGACCCCGATGGCTACACACTGCTCATCAATGCCGCTGCCCACTCGGGCGCCCCCGCCGCTTACCCGAACCTGCCCTATGATGCGGCCAACGATTTCGCAGCGGTCGCCTGTTTCGGGAGCGTGCCAAACGTCCTGTTGATTGCGCCGTCGAAAGGCATCACGACGGTGCAGGAGCTGGTTGCCAAGGCGAAGACGGGTGCGATGAGCTTTGCCTCCGCCGGCGTCGGCAGCGCCACCCACTGGGCGGCAGAACGATTCATTGTCAGCGCCGGCCTGGACGTGACCCATGTGCCCTTCCGTGGCGGACCGGAGGCGCTCACCGAAGTGATGACCGGCCGCGTCGATTTCATTTTTATTGGCATCTCGTCCGGTCTGCCGTTCATCCAGAACAAACAATTGTTGCCGCTCGCGGTCAGCTCGGCCAAGCGTTCGCCGGCTCTGCCCGATGTCGTCACCACGCTGGAGGCTGGCTACAAGGATTCCGATTTCAATTATTGGAACGGCATGCTCGTGCCAGCGAAGACACCGCGTCCGATCATCGAGCGGCTCTATGCGGAAACGACCAAGGCATTGGCGCTGCCGGAGGTACAGCAAAAGTTGACGATCCAGGGCGTCGAACCTGCGCCGCTAACGCCAAGCGAGATGGACGCCATGATCCGGCGCGAGATTGCACTCAATCTCAAGATCGCGAAGGACGCCGGGCTGAAGTTCAACTGAACGCCAGCGCGCCATAGGTCTCGCTCGTTGGGAGGCGTTGTACGGCGCCATCTCGAAGGCGAATCAGGTTGCTGAACGACGGTTGCGCCGTCCCGGCACGCCATCTCACCGAGCACTTTTTGTGCGGAGCGAAAGGAAGAGTCTTCTCCGGCGGGGAGAGACTACGGCATGCGCTCTCGCCGCGAAGAATACGCGGCAATCAAGCATGCAAAAATGAAATTGTTGAATGAATGCATGCACGTGCGCGCAAGCACTTTGTCTCCTCGATACGGCCGATTGCGACGTGCGACGCTGTGGCCACCAAGACAAAAATGTGACGCCGGCAACGACTCAACAGTTGCCCACAGGCGCACGGCAATCGCCCGCATTTATCTGCATGCCCTACCGTAAATTTTGCTAAACGAAACGGCTGGGTGGGTTAAGCAGACATGGCGAACAAGACCATTCGTGCGGCGGGGGGCATTGTGGTGCGCAACGGAGCGCGCCCGCTAATCGCTGTCGTCCAGCGTGCGAAAGATGAGCTTTGGGTGTTGCCGCGCGGCAAGCTCAAGTCAGATGAGAGCCCGCTCGCGGGTGCACGCCGCGAGGTTGTCGAGGAAACCGGTCATCGCGTGCGCGTACGTGAATTCCTCGGCGCCATCACCTACCGCGCCCGGGGGCGGCCGAAGGTCGTGCAGTTC
>JBATYN010000488.1:0-4884 GCA_049674125.1 Pseudolabrys sp.
CGACAGCGCGCCGATCTGCGTGGTGGTCAGGTTATTGAGCACCGTCGTGGTGAGCGCACCGACCTGCGTTGAGGTCAGCGCGCTGGCCTGTGTGGGCGCCAGGTTCTGCAGCTCGGTGGTGGTGAGCGCCCCAACTTCTGCCGAAGTCAATTTGCTGACTTGCGTCGCCGTTAGCGCGCTGATTTGGGTGTCTTTAAAATTCTGAATTTGCAGCGTGAGCAGGGCATTAATGATGCTCGGCGAAAGCGCCGCGACCTGCGTCGTAAAAAACGCCTGGATGTCGGCCGTATTCAACACGTTGACCTGGGCGGCTGTCAGCGCAGCCACCTGGGACGTGTTCAAAGACTGGATATCGGTAGTAGAGAGGCCTTGTATGGCGGTCGTTGAAAGTCCGGCAATCTGATTGGGCGTAAGCGACGAAATAACAGTCATCTAAACGCACTCCTGTGCGACAAATCAGTCCTGCCGGCTCATCCATCGCGAATGGATGACAACGCCCGACCATGGCTGGACACAGTTTTTGCATAGACAAGTTAATCCTCTCTAACTCGCGCGGGTCCGCATGCCGTTTGTTAACCTCTCCTAATTTTTTGCGTACGTGCACTTCTGACGAGCCGCACACCGCTCGGAAAAAGTCAGAGCAAAAAGAATCACTTGGCCCACGCCAAGAAGCACTGGCGGCTCACATCGAGGGCCGCTAGCCTGAGGACGAGACGTACTCGAAACATTTTTGGGGTCGCGGGAAAGTTGTCCCACCACAGAGGCGTCGCGAGGGAATTCGTGCGATTTGACGGCACCAAAGGCTATGTGGCGACTGACGATCTAAAAATCGCAGTCAACGCCGCGATTACGCTCGAACGGCCTCTCCTGGTCAAAGGCGAACCCGGCACCGGCAAGACTGTGCTGGCGCTAGAAATAGCCAAAGCGATCGGCACGCCGCTGATCGAGTGGCACATAAAATCCACCACGAAAGCGCTGCAGGGCCTTTATGAATACGACGCCGTCTCGCGGCTTCGCGACAGCCAGCTTGGCGATGAGCGCGTTAGGGACATCCGCAACTACATCAAGCGCGGCAAACTTTGGGATGCTTTCGTTGCCGATGAACGCCCCGTGCTGCTGATTGACGAGATCGACAAGGCCGACATCGAGTTTCCGAATGACTTGCTTCAGGAGCTCGATCGCATGGAGTTTTTTGTCTACGAAACCGGCGAGACCGTGAAGGCGCGTCGGCGGCCGATCGTCATCATCACCTCAAACAACGAGAAAGAATTGCCGGATGCCTTTTTGCGCCGTTGCTTCTTTCACTACATTCGATTTCCCGATAGCGAGACCATGCGCGCTATCATTCAGGTCCATTTTCCTAATATAAAACAAAGGCTTGTAGCAGAGGCGCTGCGACTGTTTTATGAAATCCGGGACGTCCCCGGAATGAAAAAAAAGCCGTCGACATCCGAACTTCTCGATTGGCTCAAATTATTGATGGCGGAAGATATCGGCCCCGAAACGTTGCGAGAGCGCGACCCCAAAAGGCTCATCCCGCCTCTCCATGGCGCGCTGCTAAAGAACGAGCAGGACGTTCACCTGTTTGAGCGGCTCGCGTTCATGGCGCGCCGCGAGAGCCGCTAGGCGTCCGCGCCACCGGTCCTACTCGACCGCCATGGAATCCTTTCGTCCCAAACGCGCGTCCTTGCGCGCGCGCGCCTCGGCGCGATACCGGGCAATTCCCTGCTCGATTCGCTCAATCGGTCGTGTTCCCCAGTAAATGCCTTGCGCCAACATGCGGCCGACCACACCGCCGGCCCACACCAATTCATAGGGTGCAAACAATTGCCAACTTTGGTCGCCGTCGACGACACCGCGTGCAATGAGCTCACCGCCCATGGCACTTGTATTAAGCCCATGCCCGCCAAACCCACTGGCCAACCATACACCGCGTTCGATTTCGCCGATCTGCGGCATGCGATGAACGGTGCGGCCCAGCGTCCCATGCCACAAATGCGCAATTTCGACTTTCCCGAGATCAGGAAAAGTCCGCCGGACGTCATTGATCAATCCCCCGCCGACGAAACGGGGATTCGCTTCCCACGCGCGCATTCGCCCGGACCATTGAAGACGGTCCCCTCCGACAATCCGATAATGATTGTCCGCACGATTGGTATCGCTGACCGCCCCGTGATAGCGCACAACCTCATGCAGTATTTCGCCGATCGGTTGAGTGACCATCACGAACGTCGTGACCGGCAATAGCGTCGCCGCAAGCTGCGGCATCAGCGTGCCAAGGTGAATGTTGCCAGCGAGCACGACCTGTGCCGCACGTACGCGGCCGGCAGGAGTAACGATGCGCTTGCGCACGCCTGCTGGATCGAGGGAAATCGCCGGCGTCTCCTCGAAGATTCGGGCGCCTGCCTTCTCCGCCAACGCCGCAAGACCGAGCGCATAGTTGTACGGATCTATGTGAAAAGCTTGGCGATAGTGAACCGCGTCGAAATAATGCGGGCTATGCAATTGCTCGCGTACGCGAGCCGCTGGCCAGAATTCGACGTCAGCACCGATCCAACGCATCCGCTCGACTTCAGCGTGTAGATCGTCGGGATTGTCGGTCTTCGACACATGCAGCCAACCATTGATCAGATCGACGCCGGGCATTTGTGTATCGAGAATTGTGCGCCGGACGTACTCGAGCCCCCGCTCCGACAGTGCCCAGAGCTGTTTAGCGTGATCGAGTCCGATACGTTCAATGATGTCATTGATATCTTCAGAAAATCCCGGAAGCACAAAGCCCATATTGCGGCCAGACGCCGCCCAGGCCACATGACCGGCTTCGAGCACCGCCACGGACCACCCCCGCTGCGCGATCTCGCGCGCGACGGTAAGCCCTGCGAGCCCGGCTCCAATCACACAGACGTCGACATCGAGATCGAGGTTCAGGCGCGGACGGTTTGGGCGAGCAACCCCAGTGGCCTCGTCCCAGCCCCCCGCTGTGCTATCAATTTCAGTCATCAGATCCCGCTGCGCTGTTTGCGCCGGGGCGCGCCGGCCGATATCCATAGTATGACCATGCGCCGCCTTTTGCTATTTCGCCACGCCAAGGCCGAACGCTCGGAACCCGGCATGGAAGACCGTGCTCGCAAGTTGATCGAGCGCGGACGCAATGACGCCGCCAAGATCGGCGCTTATATGGCCACCCACGCTTTGATCCCCGATTGGGTGATCGCATCGCCATCCGCGCGTACGCAAGAGACCTGGAAGTTCGCCGGCGGTACGTTCCGGCCCCGGCGCACTGCAGACACGATAGACAGCCTTTATAACGCAACGCCCCATGACATCCTTGAGGCGGTCAGACACACTCCCGCTACGGCACGGACACTTCTCGTTATCGGTCACAATCCGGGACTTCATGAGCTCGCACTGATACTTGTCGCTTCAGGCGACATTGAAACGCGCGAGCGCCTAAGGGAAAAGCTGCCCACTTCAGGCCTCGTTATCATCGATTTCACACCGGAGGACTGGGGAAAGTTGCATGCCCGGTCGGGCCGCCTCGAGCGCTTTATAACCCCAAAATCGTTGGATGCCGCAGCGAGTTAAGACAATAACTCTCACTCAACCTCCGCCGAAAAACATGCCATGATCCCGCCGTTGCAGCGAAATCGAGGGGCGCTGTTATGTACAAAAAGATTCTGGTGCCAGTTGATCTTGCCGATACCGATCTAGCCAAACCTGCCATAGCCACCGCCATCGAAATGGCGAGGACATCTGGCGGGTCCGTGCGTCTGGTGAACGTCTTGGCAATGACGCCAGTGATGCTGGCGGAATATGTTCCACCCGACTTCGATGTGCAGCAGCGTAAATCGGCTGAAGAGGCGCTCGGTATCATCGCGCGCGAATGCGGCCTCGATGACGCGCATGTTTCAGAAACCGTGCGCCAAGGCGGCATCTACCACGAGGTGCTCGAAGAGGCGAAATCATTCGGCGCAGACCTTATCGTCATGAGTTCGCACCGACCCGCAATGCGCACCTATTTTCTTGGCTCCAACGCCGGGCATGTCGTGCGTTATGCCAAGTGTTCGGTCCTCGTCGTGCGTCAGTAGCCAATGCAGCACACAAAAAGAGGCCACCTATCGCGCGATCAAAGCGCGCAATCATTATAGGGGGATGAGTTCCTTCGGCAGCGCATCAGGACGATATGCGCCCGGCCGATTGCGACGAAGAAAATTTCCGCCATACCAAATAAACGTCGCAAGAAATGCGACGATGAGCGCAACTCCGCTCAAGGAACCATTTTGCAGGGCCCGGACAATTAACCCGGCGAGGCCAAGCGCTACGCAGACAAAAACGAGTAACCCGGGCCAGTAAATAAACGGGCTACTGCCTTGTTCGAAGCGCGTGGACTTCGGCGCACCCGATATTCGATGATGGAGTGCCCGCACGAAGTCTGAATAGGACTGATCCAACCGCTCCTGCTCGAACATGCTTTTGCAGGAAGTGGAGATAATCTCCAGTTTGGCCGCCCCCTCTGCCCATACCTCCGTGACAAAACGGTGCGATTGCATGCTTGTCGGCCGATACGACAGGCGCAGACGCCGAATATTGCGGTATGGAATATGGCCCGACTTGACGCCGGCGTCCCAGTCGATCCCATCATCCGAAAGGTTGAAAACCCGGATTGGCCCCATTACCGAAGGCCGATAGGCGTAGGTGGCGTCGTTTCCTTTCCCACTTGAGGGGCTGTCGGCCACGCGCTCTCCTCACGCGCCGTCAAACCTATTATCGGCGCTATTGACGATGGGCCGAACCGGCCCTGTATGAAACTCACAGCCCATCTCTACGAGTGTTTCCAACGCCCAAGGTATATAATAGCTTAACCTTGATAGAGCGGCGTTCGGG
>JBATYN010000489.1:0-2255 GCA_049674125.1 Pseudolabrys sp.
TTTCTACAGCGGCTCGTCGAGCCTGAATTGCACCGCGTCACACGTTGGCTCGACCACGTACACCAACTGCTACTAGGCCGTGAGCGACGCGACGCCCCTACCGACCGAGGAGCAGCAGGCCCGCGCACGCTGGGACCTGTTACTCCTCGACCTGGAAATGCGAGCTGAGCAGGTGCGCCAGATGAAGCGATATGAGCCGTGGAAGCTGGCGGCCGGCTTGGCGAGCGCATCGACCGTTGCCGGCAGCGCCGTTGCCGCTGCCATCCTCTGGGCCGCTCACCTCTTAGCGTAGGAACACGTATCATGCATATTCTGATTGTAATCGCGTTCGCCGTTTACATGGCATATTTGGCCGAGGACTGGTGGAAGCACCGAAACGAGCGCTAGCGCGTCATGGCAATACTCGTTGGCGTCATTTTCGGAATCATGGCCCTGCTGCTGTGGCTAGTTGGGCATCGCATCGGCCGCGTAATCGCCTTCCTGGTACTAGCGCCCGTGCTCGGTCTGCTGATCGGTGGCTTGACGCCCATTCCCGCTGGACAATCTTACAACTGGGCGGGGCTTATCGTCGGGATTGTGCTCGCCTTCCCGGCAAGTGGAATTCCGATTTACTATCAAAACTGGCAGAACGAGCGCAGGGGTTCGCGGCGCTATTGAGACTGTTGCTGGTCCGGCCTGGGGATGATGGGCGGCGGAAGCAACAGGTTGCGCGGAATTGCACGCGGCCCAGGCAATGCGGTAGCCGGCGAGACGCCGGGCGGCATCAGCATACTACCAGGCCCTGGCGGCTGCGGCACGCCGCGTCCTACAGTTTCCAGAGCGTTCGCCAGCCTCTGTTGCTGAAGATAAGAAGCCGCATCACGCATCTTCGATGTGATGACGTGCGCACCAAGTGTAGTTGCTACTGTTGGGAAAAGCCCAGCGCCTGTGCTGCCTTCCGCTGCTCCGACGAACAGCGGCGCCAGACGGCCGCCGAACACATGGAGCGCACCGCCTATTACTCCTCTCTGCGACGCATCCTGTAACGCTGCTACTTCGTCTGGCGCATAGCCGCGCAACTTGCCAGGATTGGTTAGCAGCGTACGCACTTGAGTCTTAACTGACGTTGCCGGGTTGTCAGTCATATCCGCACGCGTCTGGATGCGCTCCAAATCGCGCATCTTCATAGCCTGCGAATATGCCTTTCTGGCCTGTACGAGGGCATCGAAGCCTGCCGAACCTCCGGTCACGTCGTCTGGACCTAGATTGGCGATATGGTCCCGTAGGGACTGTTGGATGTCCTGAAGCTTGTATCCTTCCTTGTCCAGTCCATTGATCTTATCGAAATGCTTGTCCACCAGGTCGCCGAGTTGCTCGTCCATCTCCTGCGCGGCCTTCACCGAAATCGGCTTGTCACGCAGATTCTGCCAGCGGTCTATGAGAGCCGTAGCGTCGTCCGTGCCTCCAGTCGCCTGCCCATGCTCGGTTTGCGGCTGCTTTTCCGCGATCTTGTCGTAGAAAGAGTTCGCCGACTGAGGGGTTATCTCTGCATTGTTCAGCTCGGCCGTTTTGTAAAATCCAGATGCAATCGCCTTGGCAGCCGCCGAGGTTGCTGGCGGAGCAGGTATCGGCGGCGTGACGCCAGCCGCATAGGGATTCGACTCGGTCGGTCCCGGCGGCATTGTGGCTCCAGGGCGGTCAGTTAGCGCATCGACTGGCTTGGCCGTAAACTCTGGCGACAGAGGGGCTTCGCGTGCACTCAGGGAGGGCGGCACTGGCGTTCCAGTCCCGAGACGCACCGGCGATGCCGCGAGCCCGGCGAAGGCAAGCGCCTCGGGCGTGGGACGCACAGATAGCGGATTGCCGCTTGGGTCGATTGTGCCGAAGTCCCCCCGAGCTATATCGATCGCTCCAAGCAACGGCTGCCTAACGACGTTTGGCAATGCCAAATGTGCTTCGCCTGTTGTGCGATCATGCGCGAAGGGAGAAAACAGATTAGCTACGATGGCAGAAGCAGGCGCTAGTGCAGTTCCAGGAACTGCTTCTGACGGGGCACCATAGACGTACTGCGGATTATCAAGCAGGTTTCGGACGCCCTGAAGTGTAGGCGCGCCGGTATTTGGCGCCAAGACTGCCGGATCGGTCGGAAGCTGGCTGTACGGATCGGGAGCCGCCGCCCGCGCCTTGGTTTCGTCGGCCGCCTTGGCCTTCGCTGCGGCGTCCACAACGTCCGCATCCTGATACCGCTTGATGATGTCCGCGCCAGTCAACGGCGC
>JBATYN010000490.1:0-1814 GCA_049674125.1 Pseudolabrys sp.
CTTCAAGCCCGACCAGCGCGACCTGCAAATAGCCAGCCGTCCGCAATTCGTTCATCAGCCTCATCAGCTCTCCGTACGGCACGGTCTTGTCGGCCCGAAGGAATACCCGCTGCTGCTTGTCGTTCGAGGTCGCCTGATCGAGTGCGCTCGCAAGGGCGGCACGTTGGATCGGGTTTTCTTCGAGCGAAACGCTCAAATCAGACTTCAACGTGAGAAACAACGGCTGTTCGGGGCGGGGTGTGCGCTCGGCGTTCGCGACAGGCAAGTCGACCGAGATGTCTACGGTCGCCAGTGGCGCCGCAATCATGAAAATGATCAGGAGCACCAATATCACGTCAATAAACGGCGTGACATTGATCTCGTGGATCTCGCTTAAGCTCTCCTCGCCGTGATCGAGGCGGACGCTCATCAGAATCTACTCGGCTGCTATGGCGCGGCGGCGGTCTGCAGGACGATGCTCGAAAGCGCCGCGATCGAGGTCGCGACTAACAATGCGCAGAATTTCGGCGGCGGCATCCGCGTGTAGCGCGCGATAGCCGGCAATCCATCGCGAAAACAAATTGTACATGACCACCGCCGGGATCGCCGCAACCAACCCAAGCGCGGTGGCGAGAAGCGCTTCGGCAATACCGGGGGCGACAACAGCGAGATTGGTCGTGTGCTGCTTCGATATCCCGATGAAGCTGTTCATAATGCCCCACACAGTGCCGAACAGCCCAACAAACGGCGCGGTCGCGCCAATGGTGGCGAGGAGGCCCGTTCCGCGTATCATTTGCCGGCCGGCGGCGGCTTCGATGCGCTCGAAACGCGATGCGATGCGCTCCTTGACGCCGGCTGCAGACATTCCGCCGGCTGACAGGCGTAATTCTGAACCGGCCGCCTGTATCAGTTCCATTACGCTGCCGCCGCGCCCTTTCGGTATTGCAGCGGCATCGCGCCAGGAGCGCGCTGCAGCCAATGCTGTGATGGCCTCACGCATATTTCGCCGCGCACGCATCAGCTCGATTGCTTTGGCAAACCAGATTGTCCAGGTCAGCACTGAAGCGAACGCGAGGCCGACCATTACGGCTTTCACGACAATGTCTGCCGCCATGAACATGCCCCACGGCGACAAGTCGCGCGGCAATGTGAGCATCACGCCGGAAGCCGGCGTCGGATCTTGCGCCAAGGCATGGGCCGGCAACAGCAGGCAGATGGCGAGCAGGACCGCCCCAAGCGTTCGGTGCTGGGTATTGCGTGAAATATGGCTCATCTCACCACTGTCCATTTTATGGGCCCTTTGGGCAATTGTAACATTATAACATATTGGGGGTCATTAGGGGGCAGGTGCCGATTAAAACTTGGCGATGGCTGAGACTCTCAAGGTGCGCGGCAAGCCTGGCGAAATGTTGTTGTTGCCGTCGCCAGAAGCCCAATAGCCTTTGTTGAAGAGGTTTTCGACGTTGAGTTGTGCTCGCCACATCTCGTTTATTTTCAAATAAAGCGCCGTGTCGAAGCGAACAAAGCCCGGCAATCTGACGCTATCATCCGATGTGGCAAAGGAATCGGAGAAATAGATCACGCCAAGCGCAGCGCCCCACACCGGGGTAATTTGGTATTTGTTCCACCATGAGAATTGATTGAACGGTACGAGTTGTATGCGGTTTTCGGCGACAATCGTCGTCGACGTAGCGCTTGTCACCTGGGCGTTGGTGTAAGCGTAGCCAAGCGTCGACTGCCAGGCGTCAGTCACATAGCCGTTAAGGGTGGTCTCGAAGCCGCGAATTCTGTTGCTGCCCGACAGGATAAAAAAGCCGGCATTGTTTGGGTCAGGC
>JBATYN010000491.1:0-2281 GCA_049674125.1 Pseudolabrys sp.
TAAAAGAGCACCAACAATGACGTTGTCCTCGACGCTCAACGCCGAAAATGGTCTTACGATCTGGAATGTACGGCCGATACCACGGCGGCAAATCTGATCGGATGGAAGCCCATCAATCCGGTCGCCGGCAAATGAGATGGCTCCGCTGTCAGGCGCGAACGCTCCAGCGATCATGTTGAAGAGCGTGGTTTTGCCCGCGCCGTTTGGCCCAATCACGGCGAAGATCGCGCCTTGCTCGACTTCGAAGCTGAGGCGATCGACCGCCACCAGGCCCCGAAAACGTTTGCTGACCGCCTCGACATTGAGAAGTGCGGTCATGACTTGCGCTCCGTAATGCCCAGTTTGCGCGCGAGCCATGGCCACACGCCCTCCGGCAAAGTGATCACGACGATGAGCAGCAGCAAACCAAACACCAATTGGCGTACCCCAGGAACGTCCCAGTCGAACGTGGCCAGAGCTAAACGCAAACCTTCTGCAAATATCTCATAGACAACGACGCCGACGATCGTTCCAAACAGCGTGCCAACGCCGCCAATAATGGGGGCCAGGATAATCTCGATCGAGCGAGAAACCGAGAAGACCTGCTCAGGAAACAGATTGTTGTAGTAGAAAGCGTAGAATACGCCGGCAAAAGCAGTCATGCCTGCCGAAACCACCACTGCCAGCAACTTGTAGCGAAACGTGTCAATGCCGAGAGAGCGCGCGGCTTCTTCGTCCTCGCGAATTGCGAGCCAGAGATAGCCAATGCGGCTTTGCAAAAATGCCCGGCATCCAACGAGAGCCAGCGCAGTGGCAGCCAGCAGAATGTAGTAGAACATCGCCGGATTGCCCCGCATATGCCAAAGATCGTTCTGGGTATATTGCTTGACCGGCAGAAACAGTCCTGAGGATCCATTGGTCCAGGACAAATGATCGAATCCGATGCGGGCGAATTCCGCGACCGCAATCGTCAGGATCGCGAAATAGACTCCCCCAATGCGGAAGCGAAACGCCAGATATCCAATGAATGCACCGGCTAGCATCGCGATTGGCACTGCCGCCAGAAGGCCGATCCATGGGCCGACGTCAAAATGGACGTACAGCGCCGCCGCGGTATATGCGCCCAACCCGACGTATAGAGCGTGACCGAGCGACAATTGCCCGACGAAACCCATCATGATGTTCCACGCCAGCCCGGTATAGGCGAAATACAAGACGACGATCAAAATCGTTAGCGCGTAGTCGCCGGCAAAAAGCGGCGCGACGAGCATGAACGCCAGCAGCATGCCGAGCAGGACGAGCGCGCGAGCCGGCACGCCATCAAAAAAATTGCCGATCATGCAGCCCTCTTGCCCATGATGCCCTGTGGGCGGAACAGCAGCACCAATACAAGGAAGGCGAAGGCAAACATGCTTTTGGCAGACGGCGAGAACAGCAGACCGGCCATCGCCTCCGTCAAACCAATCAGTATGCCGCCAATCAAAGCGCCCGGCATCGAGCCGAGGCCGCCGGTGATAACAATGACAAACGCAAGAAGTGTGTAGGCCGGCCCGACCTCGGGCGTCACGTCGAAGAGTAGCAGCAGCATGCAGCCGGCTGCGCCAACGCAAGCAGCACCGATGCCAAACGTCAAAGCGTACAGACGCTTGACATCAAGCCCGACTACCATCGCACCGGTATAGTTGTCAGCACATGCGCGGATCGCCGTGCCAAGCAAGGTGAAGCGGAAAAACCCAAACAACAACGCGGCAACGATGACGGCCGCGATAGCGGCATAAACCTTGGTTGCATCAACGATCAGCGTGCCGATCTGGAAACTCTCATAAGCGTACGCTGTCTGGACGTTTCGTGCGTCGGGGCCGAACAGGATCAGCAGCACGTTGGTAATGATGATGGCAACGGCGATCAGCAACAGAAACTGACTGTGCTCTGGCCGCGTAATAAAAAAATTGATCAAGCCGGCCTGCAGCGTGTAACCGAATACGAACAAGACCGCCGCAATCGGCACCATCATCACCAGCGGGTCGAGATGGAACGCCGTGAAAAGCGCGACCGCAATATACATTGCGATCGTCATCATCTCGCCGTGAGCGAAATTGACCACGCGCACGACGCCGAAAACCACCGACAATCCCAACGCCATCAGACCGTAGACAAGACCGGTCAACACGCCGCCGACGGCGACATTAAGATAGATATCTGTCGGCACTGTCTCCCGTCCTCACTTGTCACCGCCGGGCTTGTCCCGGCGGTCGCGCTAGGGAAGGCACGGCATTGCAGTGCCAAGCGGGATGGCCCGGAG
>JBATYN010000492.1:0-2933 GCA_049674125.1 Pseudolabrys sp.
GCTCTTGGGTGGCAAAGCGCGCATCGTGCAGAGGTGTAGCAGACACCCAGATGAGCCGGCAATGGTTCAACTGCCTAGCGGTGCCTCACAACTCTGACGGCAACGTCTTCGCAGCGCGGACATTCAAACGTGCGCTGATGTTGATTTGGACCCTGGGTCTCAACTCGCGAAAGCCACATGTCCGCGCCGCACCCGGCGCATCTCGGGTGGAAGACGCGCTTGGGAATGACTTCAGATTTATGCATCGAATTTCACCTTACAGGCCATCGTCAACGCGGCTTGAACACAATCCTCTGCCGGCCACCTAAGCTCGCTCGCAGCGCGGTGCTTTGTTACCGTCCCGCCGCGCTTCCTCACTACTTCCGGCTATCCGTCACCGTGATCTACTCGGCCTTGATGCCGGCTGTTTGAATCACCTTGGCCCATTTTGGAATCTCGGTCTGGATGCGGCTGGAGAATTCCTCCGGCGTGGTGTCGATTGTATCAAAGCCAAGCGACGCGAGCTTCTGAGCAGCTTCCGGCTCAATCATCGCCTTGCCGATCTCGCGATGGAGTAGCGCGATAATCGGCGACGGCGTGTGGGCGGGGACAAGAACGCCGGATATTGTGTCGGACTCCTGACCGGGCAATCCGGCCTCCGCCATCGTCGGCACGTCAGGCAGCGCCGGCGTCCGTTTCGGCGTCGTCACGGCTAAAGCACGCAACTTTCCTTCCTTAACTTGCGGAACGGCCGGCGTGAGGACGGTGAAGGCAATCGGGGTATGGCCGGCGAGCGTCGATTGGACGGCTGGCGCCGCACCGCCGAATGGCACCGACACGAGATCGAGATCTTGCGAATGCTTAAACATCTCGCCGGACAGATGCGACGTAGTGCCGATACCGGAGTGAGCGTAGCTGTATTTGCCATTATTGGCCTTGAGAAACGCAATCAGCTCTTTGACGTTGTTCGCCGGGATCGACGGATGAACCAGCAGCACATTGGGGGTCGCGACCGCCAGGGTGACGGGCGCAAAATCCTTGAATGGGTCGTACGGAATTTTCGCGTAAAGGCTGGGGTTGACCACATAGCTCGTGCTGACAACCAATATGGTGTAGCCGTCGGAAGGCGCTCGCGCTCCGGCACCCATGCCAAGATTTCCACCGGCGCCCGGTTGGTTCTCGACGTAGAACTGCTGACCGAGACTGCGTGAGAGATTTCCCGCGACAATTCGTGAAAAGATATCGGTTGGGCCGCCAGGTGAAAATGGCACGATCACGCGCACGGGCCGCGCCGGATAGGTTTGCGCCTTTGCAATCCGCGCAATAAACGGCGAAGCCGCAGCGCTTGCAGCCAGAAACAGAAATCGGCGGCGGCGAAGATCCATTGAATACTCCCGTCGGTTCAGTCCCAACTGTTCAGACTAAAGGATCATGGTCCCGCCGGAGATCAGTAGGAAAAGCAGGACAAGCCGGCGAAACTTTCCGTCGTCGACCCGCTCGAACAGCCAGAGCCCCAAGAACGTGCCGGCGACAACGGCCGGCGCGCACCACAAATAGGTCGTCCACGTCGCCGATGCCAGAATGCCCAGCTTTGAAAAATAAGCCATCGTCGCCATCTGCATGAGGAGGATGAACGGCTGGACTATGGCGCGCTGTTGGATCTTCGACAGCCCCTTTAGATTGCACCAAATGGTCGGGATCGCGCCGGGCATGGCCGTCGCGCCGCCAGTAATCCCTCCGGCAAAGCCAGCGGCAATCTCCGCCATTCGCCCGCCGCCGTTAAACGCGAAGGGCGGCCGCAGAAGCATGTAGATGCTGTAGCAGCTCAGGAAAATTCCGAAACCGACGGCGAAGGTGTGGGGGCTGAATCCTTCTAGCAAGCTTGCGCCGACAGGAATGCCAGCGATGCCGCCGATCAAATATGGAATACAGAGCCGCCACTGCATCGTGCCCCAAAGCCTTGTGATACTGAGGAGTTGCGTCGTGATGCTGCAGGCAAGCAACAGCGGCACGGCTTCGATGGGTGCCAGCCGGTGAAATAGCATGGCGCCGGCGATCGCCGAGAAGGCGAATCCGGCGAGGCCCGCCGCCAGCGAACCGAAAAAAATGGAGAGGAAGGTGACCGCAAGCGTGATCGTCGCGGCCGGGATAGCGGTCACGGCGTGGCTTGCACTTACGACGTATTGCATGCACGACGTCCTTTCGACAATGGTGGCCGCGAGTCAGATTTCAGTTTGGGTTTTCTGTGATTTTTGAAATTGGCGCCCCGGCGCATTCGCGCGTCATATTGTGGCGACAATTAACCGGATTCCGCGGCCAAAACTTGGACGTAAGCGACAATCGATTGACCGAGAACGACAAACGACAAAGCTGACATGCTCAACCACAACTGCTCCTTCTGTTCGAGCTGCTAAGGGAACTTCTTCTCAGTTTTAAAAGGTAATTTGATGCAGTGTGGCGGTCGGTTCGACTAAAATCGGGGTGAGGTCTGAGCGGGTTTGGCAGCGATTGGATCCGTCTTAAACGCGTACCCGCTCCATAAGAACGATCCAACAATTACCGCAATGATGGCGACCTCGACAGCGATGTCTAAATACCTTTGCAATGTTTATGTCTTTGAGCCGCGGCGGTTACAATCGCGAGCAATGAGGGCCCCAAACTGGCAAGATTCGTCGGCTGACGTCTTGGATAGAAGCGTCTTTTGTTCACAGGAATTCTCATCGCAGTCTGATATCAGATGTCCATGTCGCCGAATTATTTCGGCCGCTCTTTTGCGCTGCGCTTTGTCAAGCTCAACGTATAATTTGACGAAAAATGTCTTGAACCAAACTGGGGACATGTTGGCTGGTCGAGTAGCAGAACGCTTGCGCGACATGGTGTTTGCGAGGGCTGACATTTAAGTAGTCCACGATCTAAGTCCGATCCAGCATCGGTTTTGTGGTCCCAATGTAAAT
>JBATYN010000493.1:0-7943 GCA_049674125.1 Pseudolabrys sp.
GTGGCCGGTTTGCGCTGTGCGCTTTTCGAGCACCGCTTCAACTTCTGAGAGTGCGATGCCGCGCGCTTCCAGCAGCACCAGTAGATGATAGAGGAGATCCGCCGCTTCAGCGATCAGCCGGCCCTTGTCTTCCTGCACGGCAGCCAGACCCGTCTCGATGGCCTCTTCGCCAAGCTTCTTGGCGCAATGAGCGACACCTTTGTCGATGAGTGCGCGCGTATAAGATTCCGACGCGCTCGCTTTGGCGCGCTCGTGAACCCGCTTTTCCAGATCGGCCAGGGTGAACTTGCTCATCGAAGCCTCTTCAGGCCGCTCAATAGCACTGTTGCGGCTAGGGATCGAGCCGTACGGCCAAACCCGCTTTCGCCATATAAGCCTTGGCTTCTCGCACGCTGTGATCGCCGAAGTGAAAAATCGAAGCGGCCAGCACGGCGGTGGCATGGCCCTCGCGTATGCCCGCGACCAAGTCTGCGAGCGAGCCGACGCCCCCGGACGCAATCACGGGCACAGTAACCGCATCTGCAATCGTCCGGGTCAGAGGAATGTCGTAGCCCTTTCTGGTTCCATCGCGATCCATCGATGTCAGCAGGATCTCACCTGCTCCCAGTGCGACGACTTCCTCGGCATAGCGAATGGCATCGAGGCCGGTCGGATTGCGGCCACCATGGGTGAAAATTTCCCAGCGATCTTTTTCACCCGGCTTCGATACTTTTTTGGCATCGATCGCCACAACAATGCATTGATCGCCGAATTTCTCGGCGGCTTCCTTGACGAAATCCCGGCGCGCAACCGCAGCAGTATTGATCGAGACTTTATCGGCGCCACAGGTGAGCAGCTTGCGAATGTCGTCGACCGTGCGCACACCGCCGCCGACAGTCAGAGGCATAAAACAGGCCTCGGCAGTGCGCGTCACTACATCATAGATCGTATCGCGGTTTTCGTGGCTGGCCGTGATGTCAAGGAAGCAAAGTTCGTCCGCGCTCGCAGCGTCGTATGCGATCGCCGCTTCCACCGGATCGCCGGCATCACGCAAATTGACGAAGTTGACGCCCTTGACGACTCGGCCGTCTTTTACGTCGAGGCATGGAATGACGCGGACTTTGAACATCAGGCAGCTGTCCTCGCGGCGCGGATCAGCTCGAGTGCTTCTGTCGCATCTAACCGCCCATCATAGAGCGCGCGGCCAGCAATGACGCCTGCGAGCTTTCGGGCGCGCGGCTCCAGCAGCGCCTTGATATCCGCAATGGAGGCAAGCCCGCCCGATGCGATCACGGGAATCGAAATCGCCTCGGCAAGCGCAATGGTCGCATCGAGGTTGATCCCCTGCAGCATGCCGTCGCGCGAAATATCAGTATAGACAATTGCCGCAACACCGGCGTCCTCAAAACGTTGCGCGATCTCGAGCGCGGACAGTTTCGAGTTTTCCGCCCAACCTTCTACTGCAACCTTGCCATCACGCGCGTCGAGCCCCACTGCGACACGGCCTGGAAAATCACGCGCCGCCTGCTTCACAAATGGCGGATCGCGCACAGCTGCTGTTCCGATGATGACTCGCGTAACACCCTTCTCGAGCCAAGCCTCGACAGTTGCCGTATCTCGAACGCCGCCACCCAGCTGCACGGGCACGCCAACTGTTTCAAGAATTCGGTCGACAGCCGCCGCATTCACCGGTTTGCCGGCGAAGGCACCGTCGAGGTCGACAATGTGCAGATATTCGAAGCCCTGTTGCTCGAACGCACGTGCTTGCGCCGCGGGGTCACGATGAAAGACGGTCGCACGAGCCATATCGCCCTGCTCCAAACGCACGGCGAGTCCTTCTTTCAGATCGATGGCGGGAAAAAGGATCACGGCGCCCACTTCAAAAAGTTCGAAATCAACGCGAGACCCAACTTCTGACTCTTCTCAGGGTGAAACTGTGTGCCGACCATATTCTCACGGCCCACGATTGCCGTGAGCGGGCCGCCATAGTCGGCCTGCGCCACCAGATCGCTCCGTTGCGCCGTTTTTAGTTCGAACGAGTGCACAAAATAAGCATGCAAACCGCTTGTCCCGACAGTAATGCCATCGAGAAGCGGGTGCGACTTTAGCACGTTGAGCGTGTTCCAGCCCATGTGCGGAATTTTCAAACCCGGATCGGACGGGGTGATGCGATCGACTTCACCGGCGATCCACCCGAGACCCGGGCTCACGTGATATTCGCGCCCGCGCTCCGCCATTAATTGCATGCCAACGCAAATTCCAAAAAATGGCCGGCCGCTCTTCCGGACGCTCTGTTCGAGCGCATCGATCATACCGGGGATTTCGTCAAGCCCACGCCGACAATCGGCAAAGGCGCCGACGCCGGGCAGCACGACACGATCGGCGCGCGCGACCGTGTCGGGATCGCTGGTTACAACAATTGGTTGCTCGTGTTTGCTCTCGCGCGCTGCGCGTTCGAATGCCTTGGCCGCTGAATGCAAATTTCCAGAGCCATAATCGACAATGGCAACGCTCACCGCTGTCCTCCCGGCTCGGGAAAAAGGCCGATCACGTCCGTTGACGAAGGAGGGCTACGCCGAACCGGCGTTGAATAGTTTGGTTCGATTGATGTCTGTATCGCCGTAGACTTTGCCGCGCGCTTGCTCCACTCGGCATAAAATCGACGCTCGGCAGTTTCGGCATCATCACCAACGACGAATCCGAGTGTACTCCAGCCACGCCGCGCCAAGGTCCAGCGCCAGATGCTGGACGCTTCGAAACCCATCAACAAGGCGACCAACAGCGCGACCAGCATTTGCGTGCTGGACGGAACGCGCAGCAGAGCAAGCCCCACTTCCGACAGGCCATAGCCGACGACATAGATCACAAATGCCAGCCACAGCCGGTGCACCAATAACCAGAGCGGCGTCAGCACAAAGGCCCACGCATGAAACCCGTCGCGCACGAAAACGAAGCGCTCAGGAGCGCTTGTTGTCTCGCCCTGACGTGGCGGAGGTGCGTGCACGGTAAAAGTGGGCATTCGGTTACTCTCAACTCATCTTCGGTCATTCCGGGCGCGAGCGAACCGAGCGAACCCGGAATGACGTACTTGCTACCCGCCAAGCGTACCCTTCGTAGACGGGACTTCGTCTTTGGCACGCGGGTCGATCGCCACAGCAGCGCGCAAAGCGCGTGCCAAACCTTTAAAGCACGACTCTGCGATATGGTGATCATTGCTGCCGTATAAAGTCTCGGCATGCAGCGTAATACCGGCGTTCATGGCAAAGGCCTGGAACCACTCCTGCACAAGTTCGGTGTCGAATTCGCCTACCTTGTCGCGCACGAATTCAGCCTTGAACACCAGAAACGGCCGCCCGGAAATATCGACGGCGACGCGGGTGAGCGCCTCATCCATCGGCACATGCACATCCGCGTAACGCGTGATGCCTTTCATGTCGCCAAGCGCCTGCTTCACCGCCTGACCGAGCGCGATCCCGACATCCTCGGTCGTGTGGTGATGGTCAATATGCAAATCGCCCTTGGCTTTAACCGAAACGTCGATGCGCGAATGCCGGGCAAGCAAATCGAGCATATGGTCGAGAAAGCCAATACCGGTCGCGACCGATGCACGGCCGGTCCCATCGAGATCAACTTCGACCTCGACCTCGGTTTCCTTGGTCTTGCGCTTTACGGCGCCCTTGCGCATGGCGAATATCCTTTATTCGCGCGACTTTTATCAGGGGTTTGCCGGATTCGCCACAGCCGTTGCGAACGGTTTGCAAATGCGCATCGTCGTGCCTAGATGACGCTGGTCGCGGGGCTTTAAGCGTATGTCATCCAACGAACTACCCTCCTGGCACGGCACTACCATCCTCACTGTCCGCAAGGGCGGCAACGTGGTTATCGGCGGCGACGGCCAGGTGACGATTGGGCAGACCATCGTCAAATCCAACGCCAAGAAGGTGCGCCGCCTCGGAAAAGGCGATGTGATCGGCGGCTTTGCCGGGGCCACCGCCGACGCATTTACCCTGTTCGAGCGGCTCGAAGGAAAGCTCGAGCAGTATCCGGGTCAGCTCACCCGCGCCGCTGTCGAGCTTGCCAAGGACTGGCGCACCGATCGTTATCTGCGCCGCCTCGAGGCGATGATGATCGTCGCCGATGTCAACGTCTCGCTGGTACTCACCGGCACCGGCGACGTGCTGGAGCCTGAAAACGGGGTCGTGGGCATCGGCTCGGGCGGCAACTATGCTCTCGCCTCGGCGCGTGCGCTGCTCGACGGTTCGCTCGACGCGGAAGCCATTGTCCGCAAGTCGCTCGATATTGCGGCCGAAATTTGTGTCTACACAAACCGCAACGTGACCATCGAGTCCCTCAAATCGTAACCGAGTACGCGCGTTGACCGACTTCTCCCCCCGCGAAATCGTTTCCGAGCTTGACCGCTTCATCGTTGGCCAAGGCGACGCCAAGCGCGCAGTCGCGATCGCCCTGCGCAATCGCTGGCGGCGGTTGCAACTCGACGACAAATTGCGAGAAGAGGTCCTGCCGAAAAACATCCTGATGATAGGCCCGACTGGCGTGGGCAAAACCGAGATTTCCCGGCGCCTGGCCAAACTTGCCGGCGCGCCGTTCCTCAAAGTTGAAGCAACCAAATTCACCGAGGTCGGATACGTTGGCCGCGACGTCGAACAGATCGTGCGCGACCTGGTCGAGATCGGCATTTCCCTCGTTCGCGAGAAGAAACGCAAGGACGTGCAGGCGCGGGCCGAACAGTCCGCGGAAGAGCGCGTGCTCAACGCTCTCGTCGGACCCGGTGCAAGCCCGGCGACGCGCGAAAGCTTTCGCAAAAAATTACGCGATGGCGAACTCAACGACAAAGAGATCGAGATCGAGGTGCAGGCCGGCGGCAGCGGTATGCCGATGTTCGAGATCCCCGGTATGCCCGGCGCACAGATGGGCGCGATCAATATCGGAGACATTTTCGGAAAGCTCGGCGGCAGCCGAACCAAGACCCGGCGCGTCACGGTCGAGGAGTCGCACAATATCCTTATTAATGAGGAATCCGACAAGCTGCTCGACAATGAACAGCTCGTCCAGGAATCGATCAGAGCCGTTGAGCAGAACGGGATCGTTTTTCTCGATGAAATTGACAAGATCGCAGGCCGCGACGGCCTGCGCGGAGCCGACGTGTCGCGCGAGGGCGTGCAGCGCGACCTGTTACCGCTGATCGAGGGTACCACCGTCAACACCAAACATGGGCCGGTGAAGACCGACCACATTCTGTTTATTGCCTCAGGTGCATTTCATATTTCGAAACCGTCGGACCTGCTGCCCGAGTTGCAGGGCCGCTTGCCGATCCGCGTAGAGCTCAAAGCACTCACGCGCGATGATTTACGGCGTATTCTGACCGAGCCGGAAGCTTCGCTGATCAAGCAATATGTAGCGCTGATGGGCACTGAAGGTGTCACGCTCGAATTTACCGAGGATGCCATCGACGCCATCGCCGACATTGCGGTGGCGGTGAATTCATCGATTGAAAACATTGGCGCCCGTCGCTTGCAGACGGTGATGGAACGCGTGCTTGACGAGGTTTCATTTGCGGCGCCGGATCGCTCCGGCGAAACGGTGAAAATTGACGCCGCGTACGTCGAAAAACACATTGGCGACCTTGCCAAGAACGCAGATTTGAGCCGGTTTATTCTCTAGCCCGCCGGACCCGCACGTAAAGCGCACCCTCGCCGCCGTGGGCAATGTGCGCACTCTCAAAGCCAATCACAAAGGCACGAAACTCGGGGAGGCCGAGCCATTGCGGCACATGGCGCTTGAGCACGCCGCGCTCGCCGTCGCTCGCCCGCACACCTTTGCCGGTAATGACCAGGACCAGGCGCGCGCCGCGTGCGCTCGCCGTACGCAGGAAGCGCAAGAGTGCCGCGTGCGCTTCACTTTGCGTCAGGCCATGCAAATCGAGGCGGCCATCGATCGCTTCTTTGCCGCGCGCGACCCTTTGCTTCATTCGGCGACCAAGGGGTGCAAGAGGCGCAAGAGGCCCAAAGCGCGCCAAGACCTTTTGCGCGGGCTCCGCAGCCTCATTTCGTACAGGTTTCGCGGCAGCCGGTGCCGGCCGCGGCGGCGCCCCCGACTCGGTCGCAATACTTTCGTCAGCCGCCGAAGATTCGCGCAGCGGTGCAATCGATTTGGTTACGGCTGTCCACAGCACACGCTCTTCCGAAGAAAGAACGCGACGCCGCTTGCCGTCGCCAGAATTCATCGTATCAGGGGCGTGGTTTGGGCAGCGGCGCTGGCGCACGCAGCGGGGTCGTGGTGGTCATTCGCACGGCCGCAGTGACGATCAGCGCGGGGCGCGGCCGCGGCAACGGAACGTCCGCAGCGGACGCTACAGGAGTGCCCGTCACGGCCAGACTCTGCGGCACCAGCATGACGAATTGCCCATGCTGCTTGATACGCCCGGCGACGTGGCTGATCTCCTCGCCGTGTCCGAAATAAATGTCGGCGCGCGCCGGACCGACAATCGCTGAGCCGGTATCTTGTGCAAACAGCAGATGACGAAACTTTGTTTCGGGTTTCTCGCTTTCGATCGGCAGCTCGGCATCAATCCAGATCGGCGTGCCATAAACGTGGACGCGCTTGTCGACCGCGAGCGAGCGTCCGGGCGTGAGCGGCACGCCTTGCGCGCCGATGCACTCATCTTGTACGCCCAGTGGTGTTTCCTGGAAGAATACGAACGAACGATTCTTGTGGCGCAACTCTTTACCTTCTTCTGGATTGGCCTCCATGAAGTCGCGGATCTTGTCCATCGACATTTCTTCCTTGGAGACGATGCCACGGTCGATCAGAAATTTTCCAACCGGTGTATAAGGCTGACCATTGCTGGCGATATAGTTGAGGCGCAGCAGCTTGCCGTTATCGAGCTTCACCCTGGTTGAGCCCTGAATCTGGGCGAAGAAAGCATCGACCGGATTCTTGATGTAGCAAATTTCCAGGCTCTTGCCCGCGAGTGCACCATCTTCGATCCGGCTGCGATCGAGATCGGCAAAAACCTTGCTCTGATGTTTTTTCACCGTCTCGGCCGGCGCAGCGTAAATTGGGATCGTGTATTCATCGCTGGGGAAGCGCGAGCCGTCCACCTCGGTTTCGTAATAGCCGGTAAAAAAGCCTTCGGTCTGGCCAGCCGGCATAACCCGCACCGGTTTGAAATTATCCTCAAAGAAGGCGCGCGCGTGGTCACGATCGAGCTGGTCGGCTGACGCGGCGCGCCCGCATACGTTAAATAATGCTCCGAGGAAAGGCCGTGCTGATCGCGCCGCTTTGCCGGCATTGAGAATGGCGCCGCAGCTTTTCATGAACGCGGAAAAGGCGGCGGCCTGATCGTCGTCTTTCCAGCCATCAAGCTCGGCAAATGACAACTCTTCGACCTTCGCATTTCGAAGGTTCATAGCACCTGCCAACGCCGGAGCATTCGCGGCGGCGATCAGCAGGCATCCAAAAATGAAGTTGACAGGAGATCGAAGAGTGATCACCGGCATGCGATCATTGCCCGGCTTCTGTGGCGAGCAATTTCCAGTTTGGATCGCGTGAAGATATGTCACGCGCAAAAGTCCAGACATCGGTGATGTCGGTCACCTTTTCGGCGTTGCCGTCGATCACGTTGCCGTCCTTGTTGCGCGTCACCGACACGAGCTTGGATTGGAAGCGCACGGTCACCTGCGCATTGCGGCCGCGCAACTCGGCAGCGGTGATGTCTGCGTGATCGATCGACACGAAACGGCTCTCGACTGTCTCGCCGCGTTTTTCGCGCTCGTTGATGGCGCTCTCAAAACCGTCATATACTTCGCGCGCGAGCAAATTTTTCAAAGTGCGGCGATCGCCTTCAGCATAGGCATTGACGATCATTTCGTAAGCCGCGCGCGCGCCCGTGAGGAAATGCTGGCCATCGAAATTGGCATCGGCGCCGGCGACAGCATCAAGCC
>JBATYN010000494.1:0-3807 GCA_049674125.1 Pseudolabrys sp.
ACCCGCAGCCGAGGTCAAGCGCCGATCCCGCGGGGCCAGCAACGGTCCATGCGCGGCCACCGAGCCGCGCACGAGCCTCAACGATCAGACAATCGACACCCGCCTGGTGCAGGCGGCGGGCTGCCGCAATACCGGCTGCGCCGCCGCCGATAACTACCGTCTCGAAATCGCTATTGAGCATTCCTGAATTCCGCGGCGAATTGGTCGTCGCGACAGATATAGTGCTGCGGGCGAGGAATACGAATGTCGGTCACCGCTGCATACCCCAAAGGTTGACCGTCCGTGCTTCGATTGAGCGAAAAACCACCGATTCAATGACGAGGCCAATCAAAATCACAGCGAGCAGGCCGGAGAATACGGTTGCGGTGTCGAGGTCGTTTCGGGCCTCAAAGATGTACCAACCGATACCGCCAGAGCGTGAGGAGACGCCGAACACCAGTTCCGCCGCTACTAGCGTGCGCCACGCAAAGGCCCAGCCGATCTTCAACCCAGCGAGAATCGAAGGGAACGCGGCCGGGATAAGGATGAGTCCGACATAGCGTGCGCCTTTCAGGCCGACATTGCGTCCACTCATGCGTAAAGTTTCCGGCACGCTACGGAAGCCGATCAAAGTATTAAGCGAAACAGCCCAAAGCACCGAATGGACAATGACGAACACCAGCGATGGCGTACCGAGTCCAAACCAGATTAACGCCAGCGGTAAAAGGGCGATCGCGGGAAGCGGATTGAACATTGCGGTCAGCGTAGAAAGGATACGCGTGCCAATTCCGCTTGCGACCGCGAAAGTGGTCATAAGTGTCGCGAGCGCTAGCCCCAGGGCATAGCCGACTGCAAGCGTCCGGAGCGAGGTTATCGTGCGGTCAACCAGCACGCCGTTGGCGATATCCTTCGAGAATGTCTTTGCCGTTTCGGTGAAGGTCGGGAACAGGAGCGCGTTATCGAGCCAGCGGGCGTAGAGTTCCCAGATAACGATAAGCACCACGAGAATTGTCAGCCGCTGCACCGCCTCATTATTAAGGACGCGCTCAACGACTGTCAGCGGGCGCTCAACGTCACCAATCACGCCCGCATCGGCGAGTTCAGTCTCGAATTCCGGTCTATGTGAGGTCACGCTTGGGCGCCCTCGTGGACTGGAGGGATACCCGCGTTGCCAAACAACAGACCATTGATGCGTTGTGTGAGAGTGCCGAATTCGGCTTTGCCAATACTGCTATGATCGAGTGCGCTGGCGTCGAGTTCAGCACGCACGCGTCCCGGGTGCGGCGACATTACGAGAATCCGAGAACCGACAAGAATTGCCTCCTCGATTGAATGCGTCACAAAAAGCACCGTGAAATGAAGTTGATCCCACAATGATAATAATTCTTGCTGCATCGTGCGCCGTGTAAGCGCATCGAGTGCGGCGAACGGCTCGTCCATCAACAGGATATCTGGTTCCAATGCCATCGCGCGACCGATCGCGACCCGCATCTTCATGCCGCCAGAAAGCATATGTGGATAGACGTCACGGAACTTGGTGAGTCCGACCTTTTCAATCACCGCATCCGCACGCGCAGCGGAATCCTTCGAATTGAATTTCTTTGTCACCTTCATCGGAAACAGGACATTTTGATAGACGGTTTTCCATGGCATTAATTGTTCGAATTCCTGGAAAACCATCATGCGATCGGGTCCAGGGGAATCAATCTCGCAGCCGCGAATGTGGATCGAGCCTTCTACCGGCCGCATGAATCCGCCCACCGCCTTCAGCAGCGTTGACTTGCCGCAGCCGGAAGGCCCGAGGATTACATAGCGGTCGCCTTGGAGAACCGAAAAATCCACGCGATAAGTCGCCGTCACCAGGTGGCGCGGCGTTTTGTATTGGAGGGTTACACCGGCCACCTCGAGCAACACGGACGTCATCGGTCATGCCACCGGTTGAAGACACCGGGTATGGGCGCGCACTTCCGGCTGGCCCGCGTGATCGGAATCACCGATTGTCCTCCTCCCGAGCGTCTTGTTCTTTGCACTATTTGACGCATCATCTCCCACGCTGCGATAGCGTGGCAAGCGTCAATTCGGCCAAGGAGTCTTTCGATGTGCAGCCCAATCTCGTCCATAAAAGCCGCGCTATCTGAGCGCTTCGGCGAACAGCTGGATATCGACGAGGGCTTGTCTGGGCTTGACGAGCTCAGCCGTATTGCGGCGCACCGCGTGCATCGGCGCTATCTCGCGCGCGACATTACTTCAAGTCAGCTGCGATTGCTTTGCGCATGCGCGCTATCGGCACCCTCGAAAAGCGATCTGCAGCAGGCCGATATTCTCATAGTGCGGGATAGGACAAAGATTCATGCGATCGCGGATTTGCTCACGGAGATGCCGTGGGTTCGCGACGCTCCGGTGTTTCTTGTTTTTCTCGCCAATGGCCGCCGGCTGCCGCAGATTTCGCAAAGAAACGGCAAACCATTCCCTAATGACCATCTGGATCTATTTTTCAACGCGACGGTCGATGGCGCTATCGTCATGACCACTTTTGTTCGTGCAGCGGAGGCGGTCGGTCTCGGCTGTTGTCCGATCAGTGTCATTCGTAACCACGCCTCAACCATCAGTAAAATGTTTGCTTTGCCGCAAAAAGTCATTCCGATAGCCGGGATGTGTGTCGGTTGGCCCGCAGAGAAAGGCGGGATTACTCCGCGGCTCTCACTTGAAACAACGATTCACGAAGAGCGCTTCGCGGAGAATGATATTGCTGCCGAGATTGACGCATACGATCGCCGGCGCGCAGCCGTGCGTCCGTATCGCAGTCAGCGCGAGCCCAAGCGTTTCGGCCACGCTGAATTTTATGGGTGGTCGGAGGACAAGGCGCGCCAATACGCGGATCCATTGCGCGCCGACTTCGGCGCCTTCGTTCGGGCCAAGGGCTTTTGTCTCGACTGACCGACTGCGCTATTTCTTGCGGATGCGAAAGCTGAGCAGGCCGTCCGACTCGCTTTTACTTTCCAGGGTATCGCCGGTCTGACGTAGCAAGTTGGGAATGTCGATGGTGGTCAACGGGTCGGTGCATTCCGCCACTATAAAATCGCCGGGCTTTAGCTGCGTCAGCATTTTGCGCACCCGCAATGCCGGCAACGGGCACTTCAATCCACGTAAATTCATTACGGTTTCAGCCATGCGGTCTCATTTTGCGAAGATTATGCGCCGAGCGGCACCATCGATAACTGCCTGTCGGTCGCCGGGATGTAAGCTTCCTCGATCCCGAGCTCCTTGCGCACGATATTGGTGCCGCGCGTGAGCGCCACCATTTTATAGAATGCATGCATGCGGCTCATGGATTGTCTGCCGAAGCCGCAGTCGCTCGTGAGAATAAGCCGATCCGGATCAATATATTTCAGTGCCTTGCGGATGAGATCGGCCACTTCCTCTGGCCGTTCCACTTGAAGTGTGCGGTGGCTGATGACGCCGAGCGCAATTTTCTTGTCTTTGGAAATCATCTTCCCGACGTGCTCGAGATCCATGCCGCGGTTGAAGGCACCTTCGACGGTAAGCACATCGACGTCGAGCTGATCGAGATAGGGAAGGGCAGCCTTATAAGATTGATTTTTGCTTGCTACACGCTGTGCCGCCGGGCTGCCCCAGCAGGTGTGACACCACACTTCGCATTTTCCACGGAGCCCTTTCACCTCGACATTAAAGGCTTCCACCCATTGCTCTGGCTTGATTGCCTGCTTTGGGTCAGCGATTACCTGATGAATTGCCGGCTCCTCGATCTGCACCAGAGGCGCACCGGCGTCGGCGAGTGCGTGATATTCTTTGTTCAATGCAACGGAC
>JBATYN010000495.1:0-20331 GCA_049674125.1 Pseudolabrys sp.
TGTCGGTGTTGGTCATCGACTGCACAACGATCGGCGCTCCGCCGCCAACCGTGACGCCGCCGACGTCGACCGGGGTCGTCTTGTGCCGTTGCTGGGTGCTCGTGCTCATGCCGCTCTCATATAACGAGGTGTCGGACAAATATCCATGGTCAACGCGGGCCGAAGGGGCTGAAATGACTGCATTATCGTGCCCGATTAACCAGCACCAGGCCGCCCGCGACCAGCGCCACCGCGGCCGCAAACGCCGGCGTTAAGGGTTCCCCCAAAACCAGATGTCCCGCCGCAACACCAAACAAAGGGGTCAGAAATGTGAAAGCGGACAGGCGGCTCGCCGAATAGCGCGCAATCAGCGCGAACCAGACCACAAATGTAACGCTGACGACCCAGACGGTCTGATAAGCCATCGAACCGACCGCCAGAGCGGACGGCATGGCTGTGATGCGCTCGCCAATGGCGATTGCCACAGCGATCATAATGGGCGCGGAGACCACGAGCTGATAGAGCATCACTTTTTCAGCGGACACGCGTGTCAGCGGGCTCGCCTTGATAATCAGTGTGGTTGCGGCCCAGAACAGCGCGGCACCGACCATCATCGCATCGCCAATGAATTGCCGAGGATCCATCGCCGGTGTTGGCAATCCGAACGCGATCAGCATGCCGGCAAACGACAGGGTGAGACCAAGCCATTGGGCGGCGCCAAAGCGATCCGCCGGGAGAAAAATGCGCGCGCCGAGCACCACGAAGAATGGCGCAAGATAAATAAATAGTACCGCGCGCGTCGCGGTGGTGTAGAGGAGACCTTGATAGATCAGAATAAATTCGATCGCGAAGAGGACGCCGGCGGCAACGCCGAACCAGAGCGTGCCATCGAGCGCGAGCAGCGCGATGCCTCGGAAGCGGCACCAGCCCCCGATCAACAGCGCGGCGACAACCGAACGAACCGCGGCCTGCGTCAGCGGCGGAATGTCATGGATCGCAAGCTTCGTTGCGACCTGATTGAAGCCCCAGGACAGGCACAACACAACGACAATGCCTGCTGCCACGGCATCGAGCGGGCGCGTGGTCGATGTGTAAGTTGGCGTGGAGGACAATTGATGCTTCCGGGGGAGAGTAACGGACGTTCTTAACGCGCCAAACTTCCGCTGTCATGCCCTGGTCTTGCCCGGCAATGACAACAAATCTTCAAAGTATGACGGCGCGCCGTATTGATTTAGGTCAACGATTGTTGAGCCAGAAAGCGCGACTATAGCTTTAAGAACAGCTCTTTCTATCATGGAAGAGGATTCTGCCGTGGCTGAAACGACTAAGCTCTCCGTCGGCCAAGCACTCGAAAAGCTGCGCGGCGCCGATGCGCCAAAAGCGAAGATGGCGCGGCTCGACGAGAAAATTGACACGCTTGACCAAGAGACACAGCGCTTGAGAGCGATGAAACGCCGCATTGAGCGGGACCAACGAGCCGGCACGACTGAGCACGATGCTCAAAAGACGATGGTAAGGCGTGTCACAAAGCTAAAAATATTGGGGATCACAATCGGGATAGTCATTGTGATCCCCATCTTGGCGTGGACGTGGGGGCTTTTGTCGCCGTAGCAAAACACCTAAATCGGATTTCGCAGAGAGCGCCGCGATCCGGTCTTTCTGTTTGCCCGGTCAATATCCGGTATCGGCGCCTAGCGGATATCTCTTTCCCTCTTCCAGCGCATCAGTTTTTACCGGTACGATGGTTGTGAGCTTGGGGGCGGAGATGAAGCGACGCGAGGTCATAAAGCTTATCGGAGGCGCGGCAGCTGCGTGGCCGCTTGGCGCCCATGCGCAGCAGGCGACGAAGATTCCTCAGATCGGCGTCCTGTCGCTTGGCCGCGGCGACAAAGCCGACGCGAGTCTTGCAACTCTCGACGCGTTCGTGGCGACTCTCCGAGAGCTTGGTTACACCGAAGGACAGAATGTTGCCTTCGACCGGAAATTCGCAGATGGCGATACAAACAAGCTTAGCCGGCTGGCGCAGGAATTGGTTGACAGCCGGGTTGATGCCATTGTCGTCCTTGCGACACCGGCCGCCCGCGCGGTCAAGCAAGCGACTTCCTCGATCCCAATTATCGCAATAGGCATGGCCGATCCGGTCGAGGATGAGCTTGTTTCAAGCCTGGCGCGGCCCGGGGGGAATGTAACGGGGACCGCGTTTCTTGGCCCGGAGTTGGTATCCAGACGCCTGCAATTGCTCAAAGGGATTGTTCCGCGTCTTTCTCGCGTCGTTGTGTTGTGGCACCCCCGTGCCTACGGCGAGCGAACAACGGCCGGCATGTTGAAGGAGATCGAGAGCGCCGCCCAATCATTGGGAGTAAAACTTCAACTCGTGCCTGCGGCTGGCCCCGACGATCTCAGCAGCGCGTTCGCGGCGATGACTACAGAACGAGCCGATGGTCTCATTGTATTTCCCAGTCCGATGTTATTCAGCCAGTACTCACGCATCGTCACCTTTGCGGGCAACAACCACTTGCCGGCGATGTATGCAGCGAGGGAGGGAGTGGCGCTCGGAGGTCTTGTCTCATACGGAGTAAACCTGCCCGATCTGTCCCGCGCGACCGCAATTTATTTGGACAAAATCCTCAAAGGGGCAAAACCGGCTGAATTGCCCGTCCAGCAACCGACGAAATTCGAGCTGGTCATCAATCTAAAGACAGCCAGTGCGCTCGGTCTGACGATTACGCGCGACTTTTTGCTGATTGCCGACGAGGTGATTGAATAGGGTGCGCTGTTCGCTATTGGCATTTAGCGGACATCGCCTAGTGCACCGCACACGTCCGCTTTTGACCCAAAGCGGACATTGCCCCCTTCCGGTGTGTTAGCCTAAGCCGCTACGATGGCCTGTGGGAACTGGGAGACGGCAGTGAGGCGGCGCGAGTTCATTACGCTATTCGGCGGCATGGTGGCGACTTGGCCGCTCGCGGCGGGCGCGCAACAGGCAGAAAAACCAATCCGCATCGGATTTCTGCCTATCGGTTCACAGTCCAACACGTACGATCAGTCGCTCGTTGAGGCACTCCGGCGCGGCTTGCGCGAAATCGGGTTAGTTGAGAGTGAGCATACGACGTTGGACGTGGTATGGGCCAGCGGCGCAACGGAATTGTCTCGAGCTTTGGGTGATATGGCGCAGCGCGGGGCAAAGCTATTGGTAACGGCCGGTTCGAGTGCATCTGCGGCGGCGAAGCAATACACATCGACAATTCCGATCGTCTTTGTCTCGGTCGGCAATCCTATCGGTATCGGTCTTGTTGAAAGCTTGTCGCGACCAGGCTCCAACGCCACCGGCTTTAGCGATGTGCTTGCCGACTTGAGCGGTAAGTACGTGCAATTCGCCGCCGAGTTGGGCGCGCCGCAATTGGCGATTGACTATGTTTGGCATACCGAATGGCCCGACGGGAAAAATAGGTTTCAGGCAACCGAACGGGCAGCAAAAGCGTCTGGGGTGGAGCTTCGATCACGTGGATTTGGCGACATCAGCGAAGTGAATGATGTTTTGGCTGGAATGAAGAAGGGCGGCGCGCGAACCATCATCGTCCAGCCGAGCCCACTAACTTATCTATACCGAACCCGACTAATTGCTTCTGCGATAGACCACGGTCTTGGGACGATATTCGCGTGGCCAGTAGCGGCGAAAGAGGGTGCATTGATCGCATACGGACCAGATTATCCCGACTTACACCGCCGTGCTGCCTCGTATGTCGATCGAATTCTGAGAGGGACGAAACCAGCTGACCTTCCGGTCCAGGAGCCCACAAAATTCGAATTAGCGATCAATACCAAGACAGCTAAAGCGCTCGGCATTTCGGTTCCCTCGGCGTTGCTCACTGGCGTCGATACATTGATCGAGTGAATACCTAACGTCCGCTATTGGCACAAAGCGGACATCGGCTGGCGCACCGCACATGTCCGCTTTTGACCCAAAATGGACATCACAGAATGTGGCGCGTGGGGTTGCGGCGCTGGGTCGCTCTATGATTCTGTTATGGCTGTGGGGCCTGCAGTTAGGAGCACTTCGATGGAACGAAAGAAAGCGTCCGATTTCCCACAGGAACTCTTGAACCTGTTTGACCGATACGTGCATGGCGGCATTGATCGCCGCCAGTTTCTCGACAGTGCACAAAAGTTTGCTATCGGCGGTATGACGGCGGCTGCGCTCCTGGAGATGCTTCGACCGAACTATGCGTGGGCGATACAAGTCCAAGAAAACGACAGCCGGATTAAAGCTGAATCCGCAACTGTGCCATCGCCGCGGGGCAACGGAAGCATTAACGGGTATCTGGTACGCCCGGCGAATGCTGCGGAAAAACTGCCCGCGGTCCTGGTTGTTCATGAGAACCGTGGCCTTAATCCGTACATAAAAGATGTGGCGCGGCGGCTGGCGGTGGCCAAGTACATCGCATTTGCCCCCGATGGGCTGACGTCTGCCGGAGGCTATCCCGGAGATGACGAGAAGGGTCTGGAGCTTTTCAGACAAATCGACGCCGCCAAAATGAGAGAGGATTTTCTTGCCGCCGCAACGTGGCTGAAATCGCGCCCGGATTGTACCGGTAAACTCGGCGCCGTCGGCTTTTGCTTCGGTGGCGGTGTTGTTAACGTGTTGGCAGTGCGGATGGGTACTGACCTTGCCGCGGCGGTTCCATTCTATGGAAGCCAGCCAAGCGCTGCTGATGCGGCCGATATTAAAGCGCCCGTGCTTGCGCAATACGGCGAACTCGACACACGGATTACGTCAGGCTGGCCAGCCTTTGATGCTGCGATGACGGCCGCGCACGTACCGCACGAGGGATATGTGTATGCAGGGGCCAATCACGGCTTCCACAACGATACAACTCCCCGCTACGACGAAGCCGCGGCCAAACTTGCCTGGCAACGCACGCTGGATTGGTTCGATAAATACCTGCGTTCAGCGGCGTGAGAGTCAGCGGAGATTAGCTCACGCCGCCCTGCAATGTGCGCAGATGCCGGAGATTTCAATGACCGGGGTCTTCGGGACAAATCCGGCCGCGCGTGATGCGTTTTTTATGGTATCCGCCACCGCTGCGGATGCGGCCTCGCCCACTGCGCCGCATTTCTCGCAAATCAGAAACACGACAGGGTCGCTGCGCTCGTGATTGTGCACGCAGGCGATGAAGGCATTGCGGCTTTCGATGCGATGAACCAAGCCCTGCTCGCGCAGGAAATCGAGTGCACGGTAGACAGTAATCGGCGCCGGCCGCGCCGTGCGCACTGCCAGCCGGTCAATCAACTCATAGGCGCCGAGCGGGTGATGGCTCGCTAACAATGCTTCGAGCACACGTCGGCGCATCGGCGTCAAACGCTCATCGCGCGCAGCGCAGATTGCTTCGGCGTGCGCAATAGCGTCGCTCGCACAACGTTCGTGGTCATGATCGGGCTTCGGAAAGACCGCGTGCGCCTGTGATTTTCTGGCCAAGGTAATGTTCCGCCTTTCGACTCAAGTCTAACGGCAAACCACTCGCAAACGTGAGTCACGAACATATATATTGCGGTGCAACAAAAATAGGGGCAGGTTCCAGCCCGCAATTTCAGCAACTGCGTCGCCCTGATCGGCGGCCCACGCGTGCGAGGAGTGCAATGCTCAAAGGCAAGACTGCGGTGGTTACCGGCTCAACCTCGGGTATTGGCCTCGCAACCGCGCGCGAGCTCGCGCAGGACGGGGCAAACGTCATGCTCAACGGTTTCGGCGACAAAGCTGAGATCGAAAAGATTCGCTCCAGCATCGAAAAGGACTTCGGCGTCAAGGCGCGATTTTCGCCCGCCGACATGACCAAGCCCGCCGAAATTGCGGACATGGTCCGCGCAACCGAAAAAGAATTCGGCTCGCTCGACGTGCTCGTGAACAATGCCGGCATCCAGCACGTTGCGAATATCGAAGATTTTCCGATCGAGAAATGGGACGCAATTATCGCAATCAATCTGTCATCATCGTTTCACACGATCCGTGCCGCTGTCCCCGGCATGAAGAACCGAAAATGGGGCCGCATCATCAATATCGCTTCCGCGCACGGGCTCGTCGCCAGTACGCAAAAAGTTGCTTATGTCTCCGCCAAGCATGGTCTCGTCGGTCTCACGAAAGTGGTCGCGATGGAAACCGCGAACGCCGGCGTAACTTGCAACGCCATTTGCCCCGGCTGGGTGCTGACGCCACTCGTGCAGCAGCAAATCGACGCGCGCGCCAAAGCTTCGGGCAAAAGCGTACGCGACGAAGAAATCGCGCTGCTGTCGGAGAAGCAACCAATGCATGAGTTCACCAAGCCGGAGAGCATCGGTGCGCTCGCCGTGTTCCTGTGCAGTGACGCAGCAGAGACCATCACAGGCTCGGCTTACTCGATCGATGGCGGCTGGGTGGCGCAGTGATATTTCCCGGTCATTCCGAGGCGACGCGAAACCGCGCGTCCGGCATGACGGAGTAACCCGATAATGATCGAATTTCTTTCTCGCGCTTTCGGCGGTGACAAATCTGAAAAACCGAAAGCTGGCAAGCACATCAATCTCGCGTTGCAGGGTGGCGGTGCGCTCGGCGCTTTCACCTGGGGTGTGCTCGACCATTTACTCGAGGACGGCCGACTGACGATCGAAGGCATTTCCGGCGCATCAGCCGGCGCGGTCAATGCAATTATGCTGGCGGATGGGCTCGCGCGCGGTGGCCCGGACGAGGCGCGCAAGCGGCTCGCCGACTTCTGGAAAGCGACAAGTCTTGCTGGAAACCTGCCCGACCTTCAGCGACGCGCGGTCGACCGCCTGTTTTCGTTCTGGCCGATCGAGGATACGCCGGTGGGGCTGTGGATGCAGGCACTCACGCGGTATCTGTCGCCCTACGACTTCAATCCGCTCAACATCAATCCGCTGAAGGATCTGGTCGGGCGCTTCGTCGATTTTGAAGCGGTGCGCGCCTGCAAGGACCTGCAATTGTTCGTGTCCGCCACCAACGTGCACACCGGTGAGCTGCACGTCTTCAGGCGCGAAGAAATGACAGCTGACATGATCGTCGCCTCGGCCTGCCTGCCGCATCTTTTTCGCGCCGTCGAGATTGATGGTGAACCTTATTGGGATGGCGGGTATGTGGGCAATCCCGCTCTCTACCCGCTGGTCGGCGCCACGCAGACGGAGAACCTGCTGCTGGTTCAGATCAACCCGCTGCAACGCAAGCAAGTGCCGAAAACACAAGAAGAGATCCTGGCCAGGATAAACGAGATCACGTTCAATTCCTCGCTGATGTCGGAGCTGCGGGGCCTCACATTCGTCGGCAAGCTGATCGACGAGGGCAAACTGCCACGCGGGATCGGCGAGGGAAAATACCGGCGCATCAACGTACACCGCGTTGCGCTGACCGGTTCGGCACAAACGCTGGATACGGCTAGCCGCCTCAACACCGATTACGATTTCTTCGAAATGCTGCGCACGAACGGCCGGCGTGCCGCGCGGCGCTTCCTGGATGTCCATTACGATGACATCGGCGTGCGGTCGAGCGTCGATTTCGAAGCCACACCGGTAGTTGAAAACGCGTGATATCATTACGCGCATGACGGAACTCGCCGCCGAAATCGGACCAGCAATCCTCGACATTGTCGTCGCGGATATAACGACGCTCAATGTCGATGCGATCGTAAACGCTGCAAACCGTACGCTGCTTGGCGGCGGTGGCGTGGATGGTGCGATACACCGCGCGGCGGGCCCGGATTTGCTGGCGGAATGTGAGACGCTCGGCGGCTGTGCGACCGGCTCAGCCAAGATCACACGCGGTCACCGGCTCAAAGCCCGGTACGTGATCCACGCGGTCGGTCCTGTGTGGGGCGGAGGCGAGAATAACGAAAAGGAGCTGCTGGCGAGTTGCTACCGCACGGCACTCGATCTCGCCGACGCCGGCGCGCTCAAGTCGATTGCCTATCCCGCCATTTCGACCGGCATCTACCGGTTTCCGGCCGATCTCGCAGCGCGCATTGCTGTCGGCACTGTTGCCGCGGAAATTGCGGGCCGTCCGCGCGGTATTACACACGTCACGTTCTGCTGCTTTGCGCCGGAAAGCGCAGAATACCACAAGAATGCTTTCGCGGAACTGGGGCTGGTGTAAGGCTCATTATGCCGCTCGTCCCCGCGAAAGCGGGGACCCGATATTTTTACCTCCTGGATTCCCGCTTGCGCGGGAATGAGCGGTGAGTGGCGGGTCTGCCAACCTAAATCTTCGGCGCCACGTCTAACCGCACGATCCAGTTTTCCAGTCCAGGCTTCAGAGCCGGATAAATTTTCAAAACTTCGGGATCGTGTCCCGGCACGACGTGATGGCGCGAGTTCGCAAGTTTTTTCAGCGTCTTATAGCCCTCGAGCGTATCGCCGACGCTGTAGGTGATCGGAAACACCCGCCCCTCGTCCATGTGCGAATAAAGGTGGCAGCAATCCGATGCGATCACGACAGTACCGCGCTTGGTTTTCACGCGGACACATTGCAAACCTTTGGAATGGCCGCCGATCTTGTGCACGGTGATGCCGGGTGCGAGTTCCTCAATGCCGTCGTGGAATTCGACACGATAGGCGAAAACCTTCCGCACCATCGCCAGCACATCGCTTTCGCTGAACGGGATGCGCAGCATCTGGTGACACATGCAGCGCCCCGTAGCGTAAGCCATTTCGGTGTCCTGGATGTGATAGCGCGCATTCGGGAACAGGTCGTAGTTACCGGCGTGATCCCAATGCATATGCGTTGCGATCACGTGGTCGACTTTGTCCGGCGCAACGCCAAGCGCCTGCAATCCCTCGCCCACCGGATGGATGATCGTGCGGCCGCGCTCCTTGGCGGCGGTTTCGTCAAAACCAGTGTCGCAGACAAAAGTGCCGTGCGGACCTTTGATGACCCAGACGTAGTAAGCGATCGAGGTCATCTCGTCGTGCGGGTCGCCGAAGATGTAATTCTCCGAACGCTTGCGCGCATGGGTGGCGTAGCAAATTGCGTAAACCTCGTGGACGTCGTCGCTCATGATTTCTTACCCACAGTGACACCCGCTCGCTTCTCGATCATTTTGACGATGGCAGTGAAATCGCTGTCGCCGCCATATTCTGTGTTGGTCGTTTCCCATTGGTCCAGGACGGCGCTCATGACTGAATTGGGTACGTCCAGGCCCTTCGCTTCCTCGACACAAAGCCGTACGTCCTTGAGCATCAGCGCCGTGGCGAAGCCGTAGTTGAACGTGCGCGGGAGAATTGCCTGCGGAAATTTTCCGTCGGAGGCCGTAGTGCGACCTGAACCGGCATTGATCACGTCGATCATTACGGCTGGGTCGAGCCCCGCTTTCACACCCATGGCCACCGCTTCCGCGGTCGCCGCCATCGCGGTGGCAGAGAGGAAGTTGTTGGCGAGTTTCATGGTCTGCGCCATGCCCGGCTTTTCGCCGATGACGAAGACCTTGCCGAACACCGCGAGCACGTCCTTCACCAGGTCGGTTTCCGCCTTCGGTCCTGAGACCATCACTGCCAGCGTACCCTTATTGGCGCCGCCGATGCCCCCGCTTACCGGGGAGTCGATCTGCACAATGTTCTTCTTTGCCAACGTCGCCGCGATCTTTGCCGCAACGCGCGAACCGGTTGTCGATAAATCGATGAAGCGCTTGACGCGCTTGCCGTGAATGACGCCGCCCTCGCCGAGTGCGACCTTTTCGGAGATCTGCAGCGACGGCAGGCTCGCCATCACCGTTTCAACACGATCTGCGACATCGGCCGGCGACGACGCAAGTTGCGCACCGAGTGCGACAAGAGGTGCGACTGCGTCGTTGCGCGTGTCGTAGATGATCAGCTTGTGCCCGGCTTCGATGAGCCGGCGCGCCATCGGCTGCCCCATGTTGCCGAGTCCGATGAAGCCGATGTCCATGTGCTGGTTCCTTTACGCGAGGCGGGCCCGCGATTTTGCCCCACGCAAAAGCCCTCGTCATCCGCGCGCTGCGCGCAGGCCAGCTGTGACGAAATGGCATGTTGTGCTTATTATAAGCTTACTTATTATTAGCGTATTCAACCGAGAGCCGGGCCATGCCTCAACAATCCCAAAAACGAGAATTTGCCTTCACAATCATGGACGTAGCGCGCCTGCTGAAAACCTATGCCGACCAGCGGGCCCGTCAGTTCGGCATCTCCCGGGCGCAATGGGCAGTGCTGATCCGGATCGATCGCAACGAGGGTCTCAAGCAGACGGAACTCGCCGACATGCTCGATCTGCAGCCGATTACGCTGACCCGTTTGCTCGATCGGCTGTCGGATAACGGCCTAATCGAGCGCCGCGCCGACCCGAACGACCGGCGAGCCAACCGGTTGTACCTGAAGCCCGCAGCAAAGCCGCTGCTCGATCGGCTGTCGGTTCTCGGCGCCGACATGATGGAGATTGTCCTCGACGGGCTTTCGACAACCTCGATCGAACGCACGCTCAAGGAACTCGGCGCGGTGAAGGACAACCTGCGCGCGGCCATCGCCCGCAATGCAAACCAACAACAAGCAGTCGCTGGATAGGTCATGAGTGAAAAAGCCTTGAAGATCGTACCGGCCCCTGAAGCCAAGACCTCGCCGGAAGCGAAAACCACCACGCAGAAAGCGGCGGGACTGTTCGCGCGGATCG
This sequence comes from Pseudolabrys sp., assembly GCA_049674125.1. Taxonomy (GTDB): domain Bacteria; phylum Pseudomonadota; class Alphaproteobacteria; order Rhizobiales; family Xanthobacteraceae; genus Pseudolabrys. The sequence goes on from JBATYN010000495.1 coordinate 10,637, forward strand.
GCCGCAAGCGCCTGCGCATGATTCTGCTCGCCGGCCTGCCTGCGCTCGCCGTCGTCGTCGGCCTTGGCATCTATCTTTCCGGCGGACGTTATATCTCGACCGACAATGCTTATGTCGGTGCACAAAAAGTGCTGATCACGCCGGATATCTCCGGCAAGATCACGCATGTTGCCATCGTCGAAGGCCAGCACGTGAAGCCGGGCGACGAACTGTTCACGCTCGATCGTGAGCCCTACGAGCTTGCCTTGCAACAGGCGAAAGCCAAGCTCGATACCGCGCACAGCGATTTCGACAAACTCAAGACCAATCTCAAATCGCTGGTGATTCTTGCCGATCTGGCCAAGAAAAATGTCGACCTCAAGCAGCGCGACGTCGACCGCAAGACCAAGCTTGAAAGCACGCAGGCCGGTTCGCAGGCCGATCTCGACACTGCCCTCACGGGTATGGTCACAGCGCAATTGCAGGCGGAGTTTGCCGTGCAGCAACACGACACCACGCTCAATCAGTTGCTCGGCAACCCTGACCTGCCGCTCGAGAAATTCCCAGAATATGCGCAGGCCAAAGCTGCGCTCGACAACGCACAACGCGACTTCGACCACACGATCGTGCGCGCGCCGATGTCGGGTACTGCGACGCAGGTGGATAACATTCAGCTCGGCCGCTTCGTCGCCGCTGGCACGCCTGTGCTGAGCGTCATTGACGACCAGGCACCGTGGGTCGACGCCAATCCGAAGGAAACCGACATCACTTATCTACGCGTCGGCCAGAAAGCGACACTCGATATCGACAGCTTCCCCGATCACACTTTCACCGGCACCGTCGTTGCCGTGAGCCCCGGCACGGGTGCGCAATTCTCGATTCTCCCGCCGCAGAACGCGACCGGAAATTGGGTGAAAGTCGTGCAGCGCGTTCCCGTGCGGATCGCCTTCGACAAGAGCGAGAACACCCGGCTGCTGCGCTCGGGCATGAGCGTGAACGTCGAGATCGATACCGGCCGCAGCCGGCTGCCGTTCATGTCCGCGAATGCAAAAGAAGTAAAATGACGACGCGTTTCGCATCGATGGATCCGAAGCTGCGGCGCATGCTGATCACGGTCTGCACCATGACCGCGACGGTCATGCAGGCGCTTGACACGACGATTGCGAACGTCGCCCTGCCCTACATGCAAGGCTCGCTGTCCGCCTCGCTCGACCAGATCAATTGGGTGCTCACGTCCTATATCGTCGCCGCCGCAATCATGACGGCGCCAATCGGCTGGCTGTCAGATCGTTTCGGCCGCAAGAAGCTGTTTGTCATATGCGTTGCAGGTTTCACCGTTGCGTCGTTCCTGTGCGCATTGGCCCAGAATATCGAGCAAATGGTGCTGTTCCGGCTACTCCAGGGCATGGCCGGCGCTGCGCTGGTGCCACTGTCGCAATCGGTGTTGCTTGACGCATATTCAGCAGAGGAACGCGGGCAGGCCATGGCGATCTGGGGCGTCGGCGTCATGCTGGGCCCGATCATGGGTCCGACATTAGGCGCCTGGCTCACAGATAATTACTCCTGGCATTGGGTGTTTCTCATCAACCTGCCGATCGGCATCATCACCGTGCTGGGGATGCTGCTGTTCATGGACGAGACCAAGCGCCAAGAGCACCTGCGCTTCGACTGGTTCGGATTTACCGCACTCGCTATCGGCATCGGCTCGCTGCAATTGATGCTCGATCGCGGTGAACAAGTCGGCTGGTTCGATTCAAATGAAATCTGGATCGAGGCCATCGTTTCGGCCACCGGGTTCTACTATTTCTTCGCGCATTCGCTGACGGCAAAAGAACCATTCGTGCGGTTCGAGATGTTCAGGGACCGCAATTTTGTCAGCGGCTGCATCTTCATGGTGGTGATTGGTGTGGTGCTGTTCGGCACAATGGCACTGGTGACGCCGTTCATGCAGAACCTGCTTGGTTATCCCATCCAAACCGCCGGTTTCCTGCTCGGTTCGCGCGGTGTTGGCACTCTCCTGACTATGATGGCAGCGCCGCGACTGATGAAGATGGTGCAGCCGCGCTATCTGATCTTGTGCGGCTTGCTGCTTGCGGGCGGCACTCTTTATTACATGACGGGCTTCTCACTCGATGTGACAAAGACGACGATCGTCGTGACCAGCATCGTGCAGGGCATTGGCCTCGGCTTGCTGTTCGTGCCGATCTCGACGGTCGCATTTGCTACACTGCCAACCCACTTGCGGACCGGCGCAACCGCAATCACCACACTCATGCGCAACATCGGCTCGTCAGTTGGCATATCCATGGTAATCGCCATCTTGACGAGCAAGACGACGGAAATGCACGCCCGTCTGACCGAGCAGGTGACGCCTTTCAACAACGCGTTGCAGATGCCCGATGTGGCAGGAACTCTCGACGTCCACACAGATACCGGGCGCGCTTTGCTCGATGCGATCGTCACGCAGCAAGCGTCGATGCTTGCCTATCTCAATGACTTCAAGTTGTTGATGATCATGACGCTGGCAGTCATTCCGCTGGTGCTGGTCATCGGCACCGTGCGGCGAACACCGAACGCGAAGATCGAGCACGCGGCGATCGATTAACCGCTACTTCGAAAACTCCCTGCGGATCGTGCCGGTGTGTTCGCCAAGCGCGGGGATTGGACCGTAGGTCCGCTGTTCCCCTTTGCGCGTCGGCGCAGGCGCCGGCATTGTCACGGGACCACTTGGAGCGCCCACCGTGATCCGCCGCAAATGCGCGTGCTTCGACAATAGCTCCCAGTCATTGACGCGAGCGAAGGCGATGTCAGCGCCTTCCAGTTTTTTCATCAACGTTTCGACATCGTGACGAGCGAAATCGGCGGTGATTTTGGCATCCGTTTCCGTTCGGTTTTCGACGCGCTTGGGATTGGTAGCGAATTTCGGGTCCGATGCGAGCGCGGCATCCCCCAGTACTTTTTCCGCCAGAACGCGCCATTCACGGTCATTTTGAATGGCGATCAAGATGTCGGCGCCATCACGGCTCTTGAACACGCCGTAGGGCGCGATCGCAGAGTGCGCAAGGCCGATGCGCTTGAACGGGACGCCGCCTTCGCCGTGCAGCAGCGGAACCGTCATCCACTCCGCCATGGCATCAAACATGGACACCGAAATTTCCGCGCCTTCGTTTGTCTTCGAGCGCGCGATCAGCGCTTCGAGGATGGCTTCATAGGCGTTTAACCCCGCGGCCACATCGACGATCGACACTCCGACACGCGCGGGCTCTTCGAGACCACCGGTGACCGAAGACACGCCGGATTCAGCCTGAATCAGAAGATCGTAGGCCTTGCGCTGCGCATAGGGCCCAGTCTCGCCGTAGCCGGAGATAGAACAACAGATCAGCCGCGGGTAATCTTTCCGCAGGCGCGCGATGGAAAAGCCGAGCTTGGCGAGGGCTCCCGGCTTGAGGTTCTGCACGAACACATCGGCCTTCGCGAGCATGGCCTCGAGCAACATCTTGTCTTCGGATTTACCGAGGTCGAGAACCACCGACTGCTTGCCGCGGTTGAGCCAGACGAAATTGGCGCTTTCGCCGTGGACGACATGATCATACTCGCGCGCGAAATCGCCTTCCGGGCGCTCGACCTTGATGACACGCGCGCCGGCGTCCGCGAGGCGGCAGGTGCATTGCGGTGCCGCCACCGCTTGTTCGACCGAGACGACCAATAAGCCTGCGAGCGGCAAAGCCATCTCAATACGACCGCGCCAAACCGAGCACGTGCTCGGCCAGATATGACAGGATCATGTTGGTTGAGATCGGCGCTACCTGGTAGAGCCGCGTCTCACGGAATTTGCGCTCGACGTCATACTCCTCGGCGAAACCAAACCCGCCATGCGTCTGGACGCACATATCGGCGGCGGCCCAGGATGCATCAGCCGCCAAGAGCTTGGCCATATTGGCCTCTGGGCCAATGTCCTCGCCCGCGTCATATTTGCGTGCGGCCTCGTGCACCATCAGCTCGGCAGCGCGCATTTGCGCGTAGGCGCGTGCGATCGGAAATTGCACTCCCTGATTCTGCCCGATCGGCCGGCCAAAGAGTTCGCGGTCCTTGGCGTATTGCGTCGCCTTGTTGATGAACCACTTGGCGTCGCCGATGCACTCGGCCGCAATCAGGATGCGCTCGGCATTCATGCCCGCGAGGATGTAACGAAAGCCCTGCCCCTCCTCGCCAATTAAATTCTCAGCCGGGACGCGCAGATCGTCGAAAAAAATCTGCGTGGTGGCGTGGTTCATCATCGTCCGGATCGGATTGATGGAAATGTTGGCGCCTTGGGCGAGCCGCATGTCGACTAGGAACACCGATAACCCCTCGGTGCGTTTCTTGGCCTGTTCCTTCGGCATTGTGCGAGCGAGCAAGAGCATCAGGTCGGAATATTCCGCACGCGATGTCCAGATTTTCTGGCCGTTGATGACGTAATGGTCGTTGCCCTCACGCCGCGCCGTTGTGCGCAGCGATAGCGTATCGGTTCCTGATGTCGGTTCGGTAACGCCAAATGCCTGCAAACGAAGCTCGCCACTCGCGATCAGTGGCAAATACCGCTCTTTCTGGGCGGCGCTACCGTGCCGCAAAATTGTACCCATGGTGTACATCTGCGCATGGCAGGCGGCACCATTGCCGCCAGAGGCATGGACCTCCTCCAGAATTGCAGCAGCCGCGCCGAGATTGAGCCCGCTACCGCCATATTCTTCGGGGATCAGTGCCGCGAGATAGCCGGCCTTTGTGAGCGCGGCGACGAATTCGGTGGGATAGGCGCGCTCGCGATCCAGTGCGCGCCAGTATTCGCCCGGAAATTTGGCGCATAGAGCACGCACGCCGGCGCGAACGTCGGCAAATTCGTCATGCTCAGCGCCTCGCTTTTTCATGGGCCCAATCTATGCAGACGGGTGCGGCATGTGACAAGTGCGCCTAAATCGGGTCCCAATTGAACACGTCTTCCGAACGCTCCAGCGGCGTCAATGCGGGCCCAAAGGCGGCCTTGAGCGCAGCTGCAAGATTTTCGGGTGTCCACCCTTCGGCACGGTGAATCGTCTTGATCGGACGCGGCTGGTTGAACAGGTAGACTTCGTTGTTTCGGACCGAAAAGATTTGCCCGGTGATGCCGCTGGCGCCTTCCGAACAAAGATAGACAGCGAGCGGCGCGATCTTCTCCGGCGTCATGCGCTGGAATGTCTCGATGCGGCGTTTGTCTTGTTCCGATTGCGCCGGGATCGACTCGATCATGCGTGTGAATGCGAATGGCGCGATGCAGTTTGAGCGAACATTGAAGCGCGCCATGTCGAGCGCAATACCGCGCGACAGGCCCATTACGCCGAGCTTGGCCGCCATGTAGTTGGCCTGGCCAAAATTCCCCACAAGACCGGAGGTTGAGGTCATATGGACATAAGCACCCGAACCTTGCTCACGAAATAGCGGCGCAACGGCGCGGCTCATATTGAATGCACCGTTAAGATGCACGGCGATCACGTCGGACCAGTCCGACCAGCTCATCTTGTGGAAGATGATGTCGCGAAGGATGCCAGCATTGTTGACCAGGATATCGACGCGCCCGAAGGCATCGATCGCCGATTTGACAATGGCTTCCGCATTTTTCGGTTCGGTAATCGAGAGTGTCGAGGCGATCGCCTGCCCGCCCGCTTTTTTAATGGCAGTCACGGTATCCTGTGCGGGACCCGCGTCGTTGCCTTCGCCTTGCAGGCTCGCGCCGATATCGCAGACGACGACCGGCGCGCCTTCTTGCGCGAGCAACATCGCGATGCCACGCCCGATGCCGCGCCCCGCACCCGTGACGATGGCGGTTTTGCCGGCGACAATACCCGCCATTAGCGGCCCCAAATCTCGTCCGCGAGTTCGACGATCATGCGCAATTTCGCCCACTGCTCATCCTCGGCCAGGACATTGCCTTCTTCAGTCGAGGCAAAGCCACATTGCGGCGACAAACATAACTTATCCAGCGAAATATATTTGGCCGCATCGTCGATCCGCCGTTTGATCTCGTCTTTGGACTCGAGGCGTCCACTTTTCGTCGTGACCAATCCGAGTACAGCAGCCCGGCCATTCGGGAGCATCCGCAGCGGCTCGAAACCGCCAGCACGTTCACTGTCGTATTCCATGAAGAATCCATGCACCTTGATCTTGTCGAACAAAATTTCCTGGACCGCTTCATATCCGCCTGCGCCCATATAGGTGGATTTATAGTTGCCGCGGCACATGTGCATGGTGATCGTCATGTCGGAGGGAATGTCCGACATCGCGGTATTGATCAAATCGCCGTAAAGCTCCCCGAGTTTTTCGGGATCGTCACCGCGGTCCTTCATCGCCTGCCGATATTTCGGATCACAGAGCATGGCGATAAAGACTTCATCGAGCTGCAGATAGCGGCACCCGGCGTCGGCGAATGCGCGCACGGCTTTTTTGTAGGCCTGGCCGAGATCGTCGAAGAATGCATCGAGCTTCGGATAGATCTTCCGATCGATCGGCGTCGGCAGGGGACGTCCATAAGCCGCCGACGGCGACGGAATCGTGATCTTTGGCGTGCGCGTTGTATGGGATGCAACGAACTTGAAATGTTCGAGCATCGGGTGGCCGGAAAAACCTATCTTGCCGGTGACCTTGAGGCCCTCATTGCGCGTTGTCACCGCAGCGAAGGCGATGCCGGTGTCCATCACGTGCTTCTCGATGCCATCAAGACCCCAAAGAAAATCGAGGTGCCACCACGAGCGGCGAAACTCGCCGTCAGTGATCGATAACAGTCCGACCTCTTCCTGTTTCTTGATGACGCGCTCGATCTCGCGATCTTCGATGACTTTTAGCTGCGTCGGTGTGATTTCGCCCTTGGCACGCTGCTCGCGCGCTTTTTTCACTGTGGCGGGTCGCAACAGGCTACCGACATGATCGGCCCGATATGGCGGCTTTTTTCGTTGAGACATTGTCGCATTACCTCCCCAACCGCTGCTATCCCCAGACTTCTTGCGCCAACTCTACGATCATTCTGAGTTTCGCCCACTGTTCATTTTCGGCGAGAATATTGCCTTCTTCTGTCGAGGCAAAACCACATTGCGGCGACAGACATAGTTGGTCGAGCGGCACGAATTTGGCAGCCAAGTCGATGCGACGCTTTATGTCGTCCTTCGATTCCAGGCTGCCAGACTTTGATGTCACAAGGCCGAGGACGACCGTTTTGCCTTTCGGCACGAACCGCAGCGGCTCGAACCCTCCCGCACGATCGCTGTCGTATTCCATGAAATACCCATGGACGTTGATCGTGTTGAACAGGATCTCCGCCACCGGCTCGTAACCGCCAGATGCCACAAATGTCGATTGGAAATTGCCGCGGCACAAATGCATGGTGATGGTCATATCTGACGGGATGTCGGATATCGCGGCATTGATCATGCCGGCATAGATTTCCGGCAGCTTTTCGGGGTCGTCACCACGGCTCGACACCTGTGCGCGCAACTTTGGGTCGCAGAGATACGTGAAATTGACCTCATCGAGCTGAAGATAACGACAGCCAACATCCGCGAACGCCCGGACCGCCTTGCGGTAGGTTTGGCCAAGGTCCCGATAGAAATCGGCCATATCGGGATAAATCGATTCCGGCACGGCCTCGCGCCCATAGCGAAAGTGCACCGATGACGGCGATGGAATTGTCATTTTCGGCGTCGCGCGTGTGTGGGCTTTCACAAACTTGAAATGCTCGAGCATTGGGTGCTTCGAGAAGCTCCCGAGCTTGCCCGTTACGCGCAGCATCATCGGCTTTGGATTGACTCCCTGAAACTTGATCTTGCGCTCGCCGAGATACGCTTCGACCCCGGGCAGCGCGCCGAGAAAATCGTAATTCCAGAACGCGCGGCGAAGTTCGCCATCGGTGACGACCTGTAGCCCCATGCCTTCTTGCTTCTTGATGATTGCAGAGATTTCGCGATCTTCAATCGCCTTAAGTGCCTCTGCGGAGATTTCACCTTTCTCGTGCTTCGCCCGCGCTTCTTTCAAGGGCGCGGTGCGTAACAGGCTGCCGACGTGATCGGCACGAAATGGAGGTCTGTTGCGCGCACTCATGAGGCTTAGGCCTTGCCCCAAACCTCGTCCGCCAGCTCTACGATCATGCGCAGCTTCGCCCATTGCTCTTCTTCAGCCAGAACATTGCCTTCTTCGGTCGAGGCGAAGCCACATTGCGGTGACAGGCAGAGCTGATCGAGCGCGACATATTTGCTCGCTTCGTCGATCCGGCGCTTGATGGCGTCCTTCGATTCCAAACGGCCGCTCTTTGACGTGACGAGCCCGAGCACGACCCCTTTGTCACCCTTGAGTTGGCGCAGCGGCTCGAAACCGCCGGCGCGATCGGTATCGAACTCCAGGAAATATCCGTCGATATTGACCTTGCCGAACAGCTCCCTGGCCACGAACTCATAACCGCCAGATGCAATGAACGTTGAACGGAAGTTGCCCCGGCAGGAATGCATGGTGATCACCATGTCCGCGGGCTTGCCTTCCAGCGCCTTGTTGGTCATGCGCGTATAGCGTGGCGGTAATTTATCTGGATCGTCGCCGCGCTTGCGGGAGTCCTCGCGCTGCTTCGGATCGCAAATCATCGACCAAGCCGTGTCGTCGAGCTGAAGATAGCGACAGCCGGCGTTGTAAAAAGCGCGGATCGCCTTTTGGTAGGCCATCGCTACGTCGTCGAAATAAGCATCGAGATCGGGATAAATATCTTTGCTGATCGACTGCCGGCCCTGACGGAAGTGAAACGTCGAAGGCGCAGGAATGGTCATCTTCGGTGTGACCTTGGCGTGCGCCTTCACGAACTTGAAATGCTCGATGTGCGGATGGCTGGAAAAGCCGACCTTGCCGACCACGCGCACGCTTTCCGCCTTGGTATCGACACCGGCGAAGTGGATGCCCTCACCGGTTTGGTACATTTCGACGCCGTCGAGGCCTTTATAGAAATCGAAATGCCACCAGGACCGGCGAAATTCGCCATCGGTTGCAAGCTTGAGCCCGACCTCCTCCTGCTTCTTGATGACTTTCTCGATCTCGCGGTCTTCCACCGCTCTCAACGCATCGGCGGGGATTTCGCTCTTGGCATGCTTGGCGCGCGCTTCCTTGAGCGCAGCGGGGCGCAGCAAACTGCCGACGTGATCGGCACGGAAGGGCGGCACAGTGTGGGCACTCATTTACCCCACACCTCGTCCGCCAGTTCGACGATCATACGCAGCTTGGCCCATTGCTCATCTTCAGCAAGGACGTTGCCTTCTTCGGTCGAGGCAAAGCCACATTGCGGCGACAAACAGAGCTGATCGAGGGCGACATATTTGGTCGCTTCCTCGATACGTTTCTTGATATCGGCGCGCGGTTCCAAACGCCCGGACTTCGAAGTGACCAGGCCCAGTACCACAATCTTGTTGCCTTTGGGCAAAAACCGTAGCGGTTCGAAGCCACCGGCACGATCGGTGTCGTATTCAAGGAAGTAACCGTCATAGTTACATTTACTGAGAAGGCTCTCTGCCACCGGCTCGTAGCCGCCGGATGAAATAAAGGTGGAACGGAAGTTGCCGCGGCAAACGTGGGTGGTGATCGTCATATCGGCAGGCTTCGCGTCCAGTGCTTTGTTGATACAGCGCGTATACGTCTCCTGCAGATGATCGACGTCGAGGCCGCGATCCTTCGCCTTCTTC
>JBATYN010000496.1:0-1896 GCA_049674125.1 Pseudolabrys sp.
GGGACATCCAGGGGCCGTCACGCGGTCGCAATGCCGAACATGTGTAACGTCAGAGCGTTAGTCTGACGTGCCGACGAAAAGGCGGGCGCCACGTGACGGTGGACAGTGTTGTTGAGAGCGATATTCCGGCGCGGCTCGACCGGCTGCCCTGGGGCCGCTTTCATACGCTCGTGGTGATGGCGCTTGGCGTTACCTGGATTCTCGACGGATTGGAGGTAACGCTGGCGGGCTCGCTTGCCGGCGCGCTCAAAGACAGTGCGGTGCTGCGCTTCACCAACACCGATATCGGGCTTGCGAGCAGCGCCTACCTCGCCGGAGCAGTAGTCGGTGCCGTCTTCTTTGGTTGGCTGACCGATCGGCTCGGCCGTAAAAAGTTGTTTTTTATTACAGTTGGCGTCTACCTTCTTGGTACCGCTGCCACCGCGGCTTCATGGACTCTTGCAAGCTTTGCCCTGTTCCGTTTCCTGACCGGCGCCGGGATCGGGGGCGAATACGCGGCAATCAATTCTACCATTCAAGAGTTGGTTCCAGCGCGCGTGCGCGGCTGGACCGATCTCATCATCAACGGCAGCTTTTGGATCGGTGCAGTCTTGGGCGCGCTCGGTTCGCTATTGGTGCTGGATCCAGCCATCTTCAATCCGGAAATCGGCTGGCGGCTCGCCTTTCTGATGGGCGCCATGCTCGCACTGGTGATTTTCTTCATGCGGCTATGGTTGCCAGAGAGCCCGCGCTGGCTGATGACCCATGGCCGCCTCGACGAAGCACAGCGTGTCGTTGAAGACATAGAGCGCGGCGTCGGGAAATTACCGCCGGCCCATAACTTGCCACGTGTCAGACTGCGCCCGCGGAAACATACCCCACTACGGGAAGTAGCGCAGACGCTGCTTAAGCGCCACCGCCAGCGTACTTATGTTGGCCTCGCGCTCATGGTGGCTCAGGCGTTCTTCTATAATGCCATCTTCTTCACTTACGCCCTCATCCTCACAGATTTTTACGGCGTTCGTTCGAACCATGTTGGCTATTATCTGCTGCCTTTTGCGGCGGGCAATTTTTTGGGTCCGGTGCTACTCGGGCGCTTATTCGACACGCTGGGCCGCCGGCCAATGATCGCCTTCACCTATATTGTTTCGGGGCTTTTGCTCGCCGCTACCGGTTTCCTGTTCGCGCGCGAGCTGATCACGGCGCAGACGCAAACTTTGTGCTGGATGATCATCTTTTTTTTCGCCTCTGCCGCCGCCAGCTCGGCCTATCTCACGGTGAGCGAGACGTTCCCGCTGGAAATTCGCGCTTTCGCAATCGCTATCTTCTACGCGATTGGCACTGCCATTGGCGGCATCGTCGGGCCTTGGCTATTTGGCGTACTTATCGACACTGGCTCGCGCGCGAGCGTATTCGGTGGATATCTGCTCGGCTCACTGCTGATGATACTGGCCGGCGCGATCGCATGGCGCTGGGGCGTCGCTGCCGAGCGCAAACCGCTGGAAATGGTGGCGAGGCCGCTCACATTTATCGATATTGACTAAGGTATCCGCGCGTCGATCAGATCGTCGGACTCCAGATCACCGGAATCTCCCGATAGCCTGTTCCGTATTTCTCCACATGCGCGAGCGACGGGAACGGGTAGTGGAAGCCCTGGACTCGCATCTTGTCGGCCACGAGCATGTCATAAACCTTGAAGCGGGTGGCTTCCGCCATTGCGCCGTCCTGGTCATAGAAGGCGTGCCAGTCCGGGTGGCGCACGAACAGAAACGGCACATGCGTGACGTCAGACTGCACGTAGACGGTCTCCGAACCTGAGGCGATCACATAAGAAGTGTGGCCGGGCGTATGACCAGGCGTGCCCTGCGCGGTAACACCAGGGATCACTTCCCTGCCCCAATCGTAGGTTTTCACGCG
>JBATYN010000497.1:0-7536 GCA_049674125.1 Pseudolabrys sp.
CGCATGCCGGGGCGCAGACCGGACTCCGGCAATACCGACACCGCAAGTCCCGCAAGCACAGCCGCAGCAACCGCGCCGGCATTCGAGCTTGAATACAGCACGCGGAACGGTCGTCCGATTGCTTCCAGTCGTTCAATCGCGATGCGCCGCCAAGTGCAGCTCGGCCGCCCGAGCGCGAGCGGCATGCGCTCCTCGAGGTGAGTCGAATGCCGGTTCGATGTGACCCACAACAGGCGCTCGCGCCGGAATGTCTCCGATGCCCGCTTGCTTTCGCAATTGGTGACGATAGCGAGATCGAGCTCGTTGGCGTCGATGCGTTCGAGCAGATCAACCGACGGCTCGCAGATGACGCTCAGTTCGACCGCAGGATAGCTGTGCGAGAAGCGCGCCATGATCTCGGGCAGATAGCGGTCGGCGTAATCATCGGGAACGCCCAGCCGGACCCGGCCGGACAATTCGGCATCAGAAAATGCGGCCAGCGTCTCGACGTTGAGCTTGACGATGCGGCGTGCGTAATCAAGCAGCCGCTGTCCATCTTCGGTCAGCCTGGAAGCGCGTCCATCGCGCGAAAAGATCGGGCGCTCCAGGCGTTCCTCCAGCCGCTTCATCTGCATCGAAACGGCGGACTGGGTCTTGTTCACGACATCAGCAGCTTTGGTGAAGCTGCCGGTCTCGGAGATGGCGATAAAGGTGCGCAATTGGTCGGTGTCGAGCATTGCGGTCATGGCGGCGATCCTGAAAGGCCGGGTTTTACGGGCCGGCGGGCAACATCATTGTTTCTGATCGATCAGATTAAAAACATTCGTTTCACTAATCAATCCCCGCAGTGCAATATTCACGCTTCCAGAGGATTCGGGTGGGGATTTCGGGTGGTTCTGGGCGCCGCCAGAAGCGATTTTGGCGCTGTAACCCTGCGAACTGTGATGGAGACTGCCATGCGAAGCGCAAATTTCCCCATTTTGCCGGTAGCCAGCGGCGCGCTGGTTGGCGCATTTATGGCCTTGTTGGCGATCGTAACCCGTTGGCTCAAAGAGCTGGCGCGGGCGCGCCAGCATCGCCGAGAGGCCAATGTTCTCGCGGGCCTCGATCGCCACATGCTCTCCGACATCGGTCTCACCCGCGCCGATGTTCGCGACGCCTTCTCGGAGCCCTTTTGGGACGACCCGACAGCGCTCTTGCGCGAACGCGCGCTTGAACGCCGCCTGAGGCACGCGGTGAGGCGCGCCGAGTTCGATATGGGGAGCCGCCGGCCGTCTTCGGATCGGTCCCGGCTCCAGGCTTCGTAACGAACAACCAAACGGCCGATTCCCTCTCAATCGGCCGCCTGATCCGACACCCGCGATCATCCCCTCTCGCGGCCGGATCCAGCGCCCGCCGGCCCCTCCGGCGGGCGCTATAATTTGGCAAGACAAATTCTCTCAAGCGTTCGGCAATTATTCGTACCTGCACAATGATTTGTGTGTGCGCTAGTATGCACGGGGGCGAAGCTTCACCGACTCTCGAATTTCGAGCGGCGCGCGCATGCGATTTCCGATCTTGCTGGGGACCATGCTCGCATGGGTCCTGTTGACGACGGCTGGCGTCGCGCAAGCCCAGACCGGGTTCGATCGTCGAGGCAGCGACTATCTCAAGTTCGAAATTCGCAGCGGCGATCCCGCGGATTGTGCCACGCGTTGCGAGCGCGACGGACGATGCCACGCCTGGAGTTTCTCTTTTCCGCGCCCCGATAATGTGATCGCCGTTTGCTGGTTAAAAAATCGTGTTCCGCCGCCGGTTGAGGACAGTTGCTGCGTATCGGGCGTCCGCGGTGCCGCCGTTATCGAGCCGCGAAAGGGGCCGATTGAATTTGCGATCGACCGTTTCGGCGGCGACTACCGAAATCTGAACATTGCGCCTGATCCTGCCGGCGCACCTTGCAAGGCGGCGTGCGAGGCGGAGAACAAATGCCGTGCGTGGACGTATGTCCGGCCGGGATATATTGGTGCGGCAGCGGGCTGCTATCTCAAGGACAAGCTCACGCGGCCCCGGCACAAGCCCTGCTGCATTTCCGGTGTGGTGCGGTGAGGTGAGGGCGCTCAGTGCACGGCGGTGAAAAATCGCGACAACCTCAAACCGGACGGCCAGTCCTTTATCGGCCGATTTCTGACAGCGAGATCCCACGAACCGACGACGGCGTCCACGCGCCCGACCAAATTCTCGACCGGCAATAGTCCAACGCCGCCTGCGCGCAGCGGCACACGGCTGTCTGCGGAATTGTCGCGGTTGTCGCCCATGACGAACAAGTGGCCGGGCGGCACCAGGATGTCCGCGGTGTCGTCGTATTCGCCGTGAGCGACCATCTTGAAGATCGGATGTTCGCGTCCACTGGGGAATGTCTCGATGTAGCGCGCAGCCGATACCGCGCCGCCGTCTTCGACTTCCGCTTGGCCGATGCCGGCCGGCCGAATCCCGACTGGCGTGCCGTTGATCCAGACCTGGCCGTTGCGCATGCCGACGTGATCTCCCGGCAAGCCGATCACGCGTTTGACCCAGACCTGCGACCGGTCGCCCGGCCAACGAAAGACGACGACATCGCCGCGTTCAGGTAACGCGGCAAGGATGCGTGCCGTGTTTGGCAACACAAGGAACGACGGCAACGAAGCCGAGCTATAGCCATAGGGAAATTTGGTCGCCAGCAACTCGTCGCCAATCAGGAGCGTGGGCTCCATTGAGCCGGACGGCACATAAAATGGCTCGGCGATCGCAGCCTTCGCTGCCAGCACAAGCAACACGATCACCACGACATCGACGACGCTCTTGACCCCGCGGCCAATGCGCGAACTTTCCAACATTGAATTACTCCATCGAGCTAGGCGGTGCCGCCAACCGTAATCTTGTCCATTCGCAGCGTCGGCTGGCCGACGCCCACTGGCACACCTTGGCCATTTTTGCCGCAGGTCCCGATGCCAGGATCGAGCGCGAAATCATTGCCGACCATTGTGACGCGATGGAGGTCGGTTGGACCATTGCCGATCAGCATCGCGCCTTTTACCGGCGCGCCGACCTTTCCATTTTCAATCCTGTACGCCTCGGTGCACTGAAATACGTATTTTCCCGAAGTAATGTCGACCTGACCGCCGCCAAAGCTCACCGCATAGAGGCCGTTTTTCACCGACGCGATGATCTCGTTCGGGTCATGGTTTCCGGCGAGCATGTAGGTATTCGTCATGCGCGGCATCGGCACATGCGCATGGCTTTCTCGTCTTCCGTTGCCGGTCGGCTTCATGCCCATGAGTCGCGCATTCTGACGATCCTGCATGTAGCCAACGAGGACGCCGTCCTCGATCAATACGGTGCGGTTGGTCGGGGTGCCTTCGTCGTCAATCGACAACGAGCCGCGCCGCGCCTGCATGGTGCCGTCATCGACGACGGTCACGCCCTTGGCCGCGACCCGCTGGCCCATCAGGCCTGCGAAGGCGGAGGTTTTCTTGCGGTTGAAATCGCCTTCGAGGCCGTGGCCAACCGCTTCATGCAACATCACGCCGGGCCAACCCGCGCCAAGCACGACATCCATTTCACCAGCGGGAGCAGCAACGGCGTCGAGATTCACCAGCGCTTGGCGAATCGCGTCATCGACCGCGCCCTGCCACGCTTGCGGCTCGATGAACCTTTGAAAGCCCTCGCGGCCGCCGAAACCGTGGCTGCCGGATTCCTGCCGATCGCCGTCCCCGGCGACGACAGAGACGTTAAGGCGCACCAGCGGTCGAATGTCGCGATAGGTTTCGCCATCGGCACGCAGAATTTCCACCACCTGCCAGCTCGCGGCAACACTTGCGGTGACCTGCCGTACGCGCGGGTCTTTGCTGCGCGCATAAGCATCGATCGATTCCAGCAGTTTCACCTTGGCGTCGAAGGAGGGCGTTCCAAGCGGATTATCGTCGGTATAAAGCTTGCGGTTGGTGCGGCCCGGCGGTTCGGCATAGACGCCATTGTGGCCGCCCTTAACGGCGCGCACTGCTTCCGCGGCGCGCGCGAGCGACTTTTCCGATAGATCCGAAGCGTGCGCATAGCCGACCGCCTCATCTTTCACCGCCCGCAGGCCGAATCCTTGTGCAGTATCGTAGGTCGCCTGCTTTAGCCGGCCATTGTCGAAAGTCAGAGCTTCGGCCTGCCGATACTCAAGGAACAGTTCGCCGTCATCGGCGCTATCGAGGCCGCGGCCGATCAATTGCCGGACTTTCGCGCGGTCCAGCCCGGCGCGATCAACAAGGGAAGAAGGCAGCGTCATATGCGGCTCCGTTACGCGACAGTACTCAACAGATAATGCGGCGGAACCCGGGCTGCGAGGGGGTCTACGGCAGCTTGTCGTAGCCTTCGCCGAAACCGGCAAGACTCATCGGGAAGCCAATGCCTTCCTCCGGCGTCTGGAAGATAATGAAGGTTGCCGTCTTGCCGTTACGAAGCTTCTTAAGCAGCTCATCATCCATGATCACTTCGGCAATGCAGCCATTGGGCAAGCATCGCACAAAGCCGGCCCGACCGATGTCTGCCTGATCGAGCTTTAGCCCTAGGCCAGACGGCAAGAGGACGCCAAGTGGAGCGACCACGCGCATCAGCCGACTTTTCTGGTCGGCGGTCTTGAGCACGATCACGGTCAGACCGACATTGGCGCGGTCTTCCGCAGTGACGCTCTGGATAAGCGCGCATTGTTCGGTCTTTGCGCCGGGCGGCGTGTCGCATCGGATCTGCCAATCCTTGTGTACCGATTTGACGGCACCTTGGGCCAGCGCGGGGCAGGTTGGCGCGAGTGCCATCACCGCAACCGCTGCCGCTCCGGTGAGCCGGCCCAAACCGCTAAGGGCGCGCCCGCCATGCTCGAAAATTCGCATCATTCAGTCCCTTGGCATCCGGCTTTGGCCGGCGAATCGCAGTCCGAAAGGTATTTTATTCGTTCTCGATGGTCATGCCCGGGCGGTCCTGTCAAGCAAGCCCCGAACCCGGCCGGCGCTCTTTGACCCTGCACTATGGCAGAAGAAGGTGCCGGAGCGGGGTTTGGCTACGCCGTTTGTCGCATGGGAGAGCCTATGAGGCGCATTGCGGCAGGGCTGGAATTGTGGTTTGAGAGGCCGGGATTTCCCCCCGTCCCGCTGCACCGCCCAAGCTGCCACGCCCGTGGCAAATGTCGTGCTCAGCGGGCCGCGCCGAACATCATGCCTGTGGTGGGCGGCAAAACGGGGCCTGAGCAAGGCCGTTTTTCTCGTCGAGGGAGCGCATTGAACTATGCTGGTGCTCAAGCGGTTGATCGCATTCATCGTCACGAGCGTGAATATGTATGGCGCAGGTGCGGCGATGGCCGCGACCGGGCAACCTGAACCATGGCAGCTCGGCCTGCAGAAGGGCGCCACCCCGGTGATGGACGACATCATCTGGTTCCACGACTTCCTGCTTTGGGTGATCACGGCCATCACGCTCTTCGTATTGGCGTTGCTCGTCATCGTGATCGTGAAGTTCAATTCGCGTAGCAATCCGGTACCCTCGCGAACAACGCACAACACGACGATCGAAGTGATCTGGACGGTCGTCCCAGTTCTCATTCTGGTGACGATCGCAGTGCCGTCGTTTCGTTTGCTCTTCTTTCAGCTCAACACGCCGAAAGCGGATGTCACGGTAAAGGCGACCGGCAAGCAGTGGTTCTGGAGCTATAGCTACCCGGACAGCAAATTCGAATTTGACTCGCTGATGGTGCAGGAGAAAGACCTCAAGCCCGGCCAGCCGCGCTTGCTGGCAGTCGACAATGAGATGGTCGTGGCGGTGAATAAAGTGGTGCATGTCCTCACCACCGGTGCAGACGTGATCCACTCCTTCGCCGGACCCGCATTTGGCAATAAGATCGACGCGATCCCTGGCCGCATCAACGAAACCTGGTTCAAGGCTGAGCGCGAAGGCATCTATTACGGTCAGTGCTCCGAGCTTTGCGGCAAAGATCACGCCTTCATGCCGATCATGGTCCGTGTCGTGAACGATAAAGACTACACCGCATGGATCGAGCAGGCGAAAAGGAAATACGCCACCGACGACACCCGTCCGACCGCGATAGCCGCGGCTGGCGGTTCGAACTGACGAAGACGCGGGCGACAACGACAAGGTCGAAGGATAATAGCGATGGCTAGCAACACGGCTTCTGCACACGGCGCACACGAGGCGCACGAGCACCATCCGACGGGATGGCGGCGGTTTGTGTATTCGACCAATCACAAGGACATCGGCACGATGTACCTGGTGTTTGCGCTGGGCGCAGGCGTTGTCGGCGGTTTGTTATCGATCGGTATCCGGCTCGAGCTGCAGAACCCGGGCATGCAGATCTTTCCAACGCCGCACGAGTTCAATGTGTTCGTGACTGCGCATGGCCTGATCATGATCTTTTTCATGGTCATGCCGGCGATGATTGGCGGATTCGGCAACTGGTTCGTGCCGCTGATGATTGGTGCGCCGGACATGGCGTTCCCGCGCATGAACAATATTTCGTTCTGGCTGTTGCCGGCCTCGTTTGCCCTGCTGATCACCTCTTTATTCGTCGAAGGCGAGCCGGGCTCCAATGGTATTGGGGCCGGGTGGACCTTGTACGCACCGCTTTCGACGAGCGGTCATCCTGGTCCAGCGGTCGACTTCGGCATTCTTTCGCTGCATCTGGCCGGCGCGTCATCGATTCTCGGCGCCATCAACTTCATCACAACAATATTCAATATGCGCGCACCTGGCATGACGTTGCACAAGATGCCACTGTTCGTGTGGTCGATCCTGGTGACCGTATTCCTGCTCCTTCTGGCGCTCCCAGTGCTAGCGGGCGCGATAACGATGCTGCTGACCGATCGTAATTTTGGCACGACGTTCTTTTCTGGTGAAAACGGCGGCGACCCGATCTTGTACCAGCACTTGTTTTGGTTCTTCGGCCATCCGGAAGTGTACATTTTGATTCTGCCGGGGTTCGGCATGATCAGTCAGATCGTCGCCACATTCAGCCGCAAGCCGGTGTTCGGTTATCTAGGCATGGCCTATGCGATGGTCGCCATCGGCGGTATCGGCTTTGTGGTGTGGGCGCATCATATGTACACGGTCGGGATGTCGACCGGCGCCCAAGCTTATTTCATCGCCGCCACCATGGTGATCGCGGTGCCGACCGGCGTGAAGATCTTCTCGTGGATAGCCACCATGTGGGGCGGCTCAATCGAATTCCGTACGCCCATGCTGTGGGCGATGGGCTTCATCTTCCTTTTCACGCTGGGCGGCGTTACGGGCGTGGTTTTGGCCAATGCCGGCGTCGATCGCGTGTTGCAGGACACATACTACGTTGTGGCACATTTCCACTACGTGCTCTCGCTCGGTGCTGTGTTCGCGATCTTCGGCGGCTGGTACTACTGGTTCCCGAAGATGACCGGCTACATGTACAATGAGACCATCGGCAAGCTGCACTTTTGGGTCACTTTCGTTGGCGTCAATCTGGTGTTCTTCCCGCAGCATTTCCTCGGTCTCGCCGGTATGCCGCGCCGCTATGTCGAC
>JBATYN010000498.1:0-2782 GCA_049674125.1 Pseudolabrys sp.
TTCCAACACCGCTATACCAGCCGTAACTTCGCGAAGGCTCCAGCCCTCAAGTGGAGCCGGGCTCATCTCCGGCGAAGTCGTACCGTTTTGCAAAGGAGGAGATGATGTTTGCTGTTTGGTTTCTTGCTCGTCAGCCTGCAATTCATTGGGCAACTGTTGTTGTTTGGTAGCAAGCTCGCTCTGCTCAGAAAGAATCGCGGCAGCGGCGGGGGCTGGCGGGGCAGCGGTGATAGGCTCTGGTTGGGGATGTCCCACATCATGCGCGGGCACCTGAGGGACAGGGGTCAAACCAGTTTGCTTGGCTGCGACTTCGATATCCAGCGGCGATTTTGTCGTTGACTCGGTTAAGAACGAGCCCAGCGACGAGATCCTCCTGATGAGCGCCTTAGCTCCTTCGGCGTGGTACTGCTGCCAAGCAAACGCAGCTCCGAAACCGACCAAGCCTACGATCAAAAGGTGGACGAAGTTGCTGGATATTCGCATGCCGGTCGATGAAGACACACGAATTGACGACTCCGCTGGTTGTAACCTGGCTCCAACATCAGATCGGTCCCCGTCCAGTTCGACGCGCCGACCGAGATCGCACGCGTCAGCCGCAGGGTTCGGCAAATCTTTGGCTGCGGGCCAGCCGTTTGGGGCAAGGAAGACGAGATCGTCTGTATGACACTCAACTTTAATCGCATCGATTTCCTTGCCCGCTGCCGTGAGCTGGTCCGTGAGTGTAACGATCTCGGCTTTGAACGCGACGAACTCGACTTTCTGTGCCTCGTGCTCGATTTTGAGCCGATTGATGGTGTTGCCCTTCCTGTCGAGTTCAGCCAGCGCGTTTCTATTCTTAGTTTTTAACTCATCGAGGGTGATCTCGAAACCTCGCGTCGACATTGCGAACTCGGCGCACAGCGCATCCTTGTCAGCTTGGATCTCAGCCATTGGAGCGAAATCCCAATTCGATAAATCAGTTCGGGGCTACGCCAAAATAGTGCAGTTACTTGGCCGACACGAGACCGAATAAAGGCAAGAAACGGGCGAGCGTCAGTCATGGGTTCCCGCAGAATTGCGCTTTGTCACATATGTACCGTCTCCCGCATCGGAGACAGCTGTAAGTTCATTTAAGGTCGGCAGGATTTTTAAGGTCGGCAGGATTTTCCGATTTGGCCGGCCCCTCACGCGGAACGAAATTCCTTGGCCAGTGTTCTAACTTGCGTTACGCTCAAGAGTGTCAACGGCATTTCGGGAATTGCGGCTCGCACAGGAGTGCCTCTATGACAATCAAGATTGTCAAAACGCTTGTCGCGACAGTTGCGCTTGTCGCGTTAACGCTCGGAACCACGCCCAGCATGGCGCGATCAGGTGGTGGTGGCCACGGCGGAGGCGGCCGCGTTGGCGGAGGGCATTTTAGTGCCGCGCATGTTAGCGGTGGTACTGCGCGCGTCAGCAGCGGTCGCTTCGGTACTTCACCTGTAAGTGCCACCCGCGTTCGAAGCGGCAATGTTCGTAGTTTCAGCAGCACTCGTACCGGCACATCGCGCAGCAACTTTGCTCGCGTTAACGGCGGTCGTGCCGCGGCGCTAGGCGCAGGCACTTTGGGCGGCCGGGCCGCTTGGAACCACTGGGGCAATTCCAACTGGAGGGGGGGCTGGAACGGCGGATGGGGTGGCTGGCGCGGACCAGTCTTCTGGCCCTTCTTCGCCGGCGATCTTCTTGCCTTTACGTTTTGGCCGTGGGGCTACTATGACCCGTTCTGGGCTTATGGAAACGTGTTTGTGTGGGATGCAATGTTCTGGCCCGGTCCCCAGTACACCTACGGCCCATACGATGACATTTACGGCGGCTATGCATATGGCGGTCCGGCACGAAC
The DNA here is from genome assembly GCA_049674125.1 of Pseudolabrys sp. GTDB lineage: Bacteria > Pseudomonadota > Alphaproteobacteria > Rhizobiales > Xanthobacteraceae > Pseudolabrys. The sequence continues at coordinate 1,859 of JBATYN010000498.1, forward strand.
CCACACTGCCCGCCGCGTCGCTCCAGAAACGACCGGATCCGCAACCGACAGCAACGATCTGGCGCAGTCTTGCGGCGGCCTCGCGCCGGGCGTGACCGATCTTCCGGTCGACAACATCCAACGATCTCTCCAGCTGACCAACGACCAGTTCAACTCGCTCAATGCACTAAAAGCCGCTTCATCGCAGGCGAGCGACGCTCTCAAAGCGTCCTGTTCAAGCGACATCTCGCTGACGCCACTCGGGCGCCTCGACATAGTGCAAAAGCGCCTCGATGGCATGCTGCAGGCTTGGGATACGCTGCGTTCGCCGCTCGATAGTTTCTATAATTCGCTGAATGACGACCAAAGGCAGCGCTTCGCGGCTTTGGGTCCGGCTTCAAGCGCACGTTCGGACCGACGTGGATCTTCTTCCGGCGACAATCTGGCTGCGCTGTGCAGCAGTCGCACGGAGAGTTTCACGCAACTGCCCATGCAACGTGTGGAGCAAGCCGTGAAGCCCACGCAGCAGCAGCAAGACACATTGGAAAAACTAAAGGCCGCCTCAATGGAGGCCGCCAATCAGTTGCAGGCATCCTGCCCTGCCCAGTCGCCGCAGACAGCAATAGACAGGTTTGATGCTGTCGGAAAACGTCTCAAAGCGATGGCAGGGGCTATTAAAACGGTACGCCCTGCCCTTGCTGACTTCTATTCATCTTTAACCGATGAGCAGAAGGCACGTTTCAACACCTTGGGGCCGCCGCAAACGTCTCGTCCGGGATGATGATCAGCGCGCCTTGTACCCGCTCGAAGGTTGGAAACACGTAGCTCCCATTTGCGATTTCAAAAAATAGGCCGAGTGCCGCGCAGGCCGACGGAAATTGTGGGCCGCACTAAAGTCCGCTTTGGGTCAAAAGCGGACATATACTGTGAACGACCCTATGTCCG
>JBATYN010000499.1:0-7020 GCA_049674125.1 Pseudolabrys sp.
CCACTGGCGCGCCGCTCACGCGAGCGACAAACGCGGGGGAAATTCCAGGATTGACCGCCAGCCGCCCATGGACCGGAAAAGTACGATTGACGACTTGCGTCTCGCGCAAAATGACGGACCGCCGGTACACCGGCAAAAAGTAGGTGTGCAGACGCGGCGCAGCGATGTACCGCGTCGGCACAAAGACCCAATAGGAAGGGTCAACTTCATAGGTCTCGATCAAGTCGTCAGGTGGCAATGGCGCCCACCCCGCGTACTGATCTCCGTAACGCCAATTAACCCAGGCCGGCGCCCATTCGTCTCCTGGGATCCAAAACCAGCCAGCCCCGCGCTCGAAGACCCAACGCCCGTAGTGAAAGACGACCCAACCCCAATTGGCTTCGACGTCGTCCGACACCCAGTACCAGCCCCATTCGTCGGTATAGACCCAATGTCCATACTCGTAAGGGCGCCAGTCGGCTGGCACGCCGTTCGGCACCCAGACGTCGCCGAAACGGGGATCCTGACGCCAGGTGCCGTATTGCTCGAGCGCGATCTGGGCATCTTCGGAAATCTGCGCCGCCGCGGGCGTCAGCGCGCCAGACACGATCGAGGCCGACAATGCACCGACGCCGATGGCGGCGCTGGCCAAAGCAACGATAGCCACGCGCCGTATTCGTTGTGTGAACGTCATGAATGTTGCCCTACCCGTCGAGAGGCTTGCCCGGCCGCAAGTCAGACAAGTGCGGTGCCCGGAGTTGGTTCCGAATCGGTTGCCCGAAGAATAGTGCCGCGACCGGAACGCGGGCAATCCGCCACAGTGAGGGGGCGCATTGCGGCGATCAAAGGGCGAGCACGCCCGCATCGCCGGATTCGGTGCCGAATGCGAGCGTTTGGCCCGTGGCGTCCCATCCGATCGCACTCACCGGTTGTCCGTCGGATTGCCGCGCCAAAATCAGCGCGTCGTCATCGACGCGCACCAGCTTCACCGCACCGTCGGAATAGCCGACCGCCACCACGGGCTGCCGCGGATGACAGGCGACGACACCGGCGCGAGCGTCTGCGCGCGCACGAATTTCCGGCTGCCGCCCCATCGGGCCATCTTTGCCGTCGAACGGCCACAAGATGAGCTGCTCGGAGCCTGACGTTGCGAGAAACTTGCCGTCCGCGGTCCACCCGAGTGACCGCACGCGGGCCGAATATCCCGACATACGCATATGTTTGGCGTCAGCCAGGCGCCAGCCGTGGAGCATCGGCTCCTGCATGCATGTAACGAGGAATTTGCCATCGGGGCTGATCGTGACGCCCAGATGCGACCCTTTCCACTCAAGCCGCTCGGGCTGGGCGCCGGCGGCATTGGGGAACCAGAGCGTCGCGCCATTGTAGTGCGCGATCGCGATGCGAAATCCTTTCGGCGCGAAAGCAAGCCCGGCCACGGTCGACGGTGCTTCGAAAACGCGAAGTTCATTTTTGTTTGTGCGCACATGCGCGGTCTTGCCTGCCGACCATGCGACGGTGCCATTAGGGCCGAGAGCGACCTGATCGATCCAGCGTTTCTTGTCATCGGAAGCGAGCGGGCGAATTTCGCCATCCGCGCCGGTTTCGACAAGTTTGCCATCATCGCCGCCGGTGACGATGCGCTCACCATCGGATGCGCTGACGAGGATTGCACCCGCGTGCGCGTTGACCCGGCGTTCGGAGTTCTCCGCAAAAAGCAACGCTTCTTCGCCCAGCACAAAGACCGGCGTTTGACCGAGGAAGTGAACGCCAACAACCGGTGCGCCCGCGCTCACGGGGCGTACGCGGTCGGCAAAGGACGGAATTGGGACCTGCGTGTCGCTCACGTTACGCGATGCAGCTTTCGAAACCCTGCCGGATTTTATCTTCCGGCAGATTGCGGCCGATAAAGACAATACGGCTGGCGCGCTGTTCATCCGCGCGCCACGGCCGTTGATGATCGCCATCCAGAATCATGTGCACGCCCTGAAATACGAAACGCTCGGGATCATCCTTGAACGCGAGAATCCCTTTGCAGCGCAGAATATTGGGGCCGTCGTTGGCCACCAGGTCCTGAACCCAGGGGAAAAACTTATCGGGGTTCAAAGCCTTGTCGGTGCGCAGCGCGACCGACTGCATGTCTTCATCGTGGTAGTGTTTGAGACCGTCGCCATGATGATGGTGATGGGCGTCATGATCGTGACCGCTATGATCGTGATGATGGTTGTGGTCATGCCCTTCCCTTTCCAGAAAATTCGGCTCGATGTCGAGGATGCGGTCGAGGTCGAAGGCGTTGCGCCCAAGCACCTCGTTGATGTCGATCTTCGCGCGCTCGGTGCGATGCAGCCGAGCGTAAGGGTTCAGCGCGTGGATGCGCGCTTCGAGTTCACGCAATTCTTCCGACGTCACAAGATCAGTCTTGTTGATGAGGATCACGTCGGCGAAGGCGATCTGGTTTTTGGCTTCGGGGGCGTCTTTGAGACGTTCCGTCAGCCATTTGGCGTCGGCGACGGTGACAACGGCATCCAACTTCGTTTTGGCGCCGACCGCCTCATCCATAAAGAAAGTCTGCGCCACCGGCGCGGGATCCGCCAAGCCCGTCGTTTCGACAATAATTGCGTCGAATTTCCCCTTCCGCCGCATTAGCCCGTCGATGATGCGCACAAGGTCGCCGCGCACGGTGCAACAGATGCACCCATTGTTCATTTCAAACACTTCTTCATCGGCATTCACCACGAGCTCATTGTCGATACCGATCTCACCGAACTCATTGACGATGACCGCAAATTTCTTCCCGTGAGGTTCGGACAGAATGCGGTTGAGCAGCGTCGTTTTGCCGGCGCCGAGATAGCCGGTGAGCACGGTGACGGGAATTTTAGATGTGGCGTCGGGGATGGCCATAAACTGAAAGCTCCATTTGGGCCTTCATATAGGCAATCTTGCGCCGTACTACAAAGTGCCCGCGCGGTGTCGCCAACCGGATAAAGCCCGGTGGATGAAAAATACTAATTTCCGGGCTTGTCCAGGGACGCTGTCCGCATGCGCCGCCATATTGTCAGCACGGCCGTCCATAATCCAGCCGCGAGGACAGCCGAAATGAGAACGGTCGCTGCTGCACTGGCGAGCACGACCTGATCTTTGCCATCGGCACCGTCGGAAAATAGGCCGGATGGAAGATAGCGTGACACGTCGCCAGCGGGGCCGTAAGCGACCAGCGGGAACAAGGCAGCCGCTAGCGCAACGATAACAAGAAAATGCCAAAACCGATCGGCTGCGCGCCACACCAGAAATCCTGTCAGCGCGGCCAGTAAAAAAATTGCGATTGCGATTGCCATCGGTCTCGCTCCCCGAACCGCGGCATAAGGCTATCAGATTCCAGTCCGCGGCGTTTGGCTAACGGCAATCCCGAAGCGGCACGCGCCTAGCGCCGCGGCTTCTGCCGCCGCTCCGGCATATCTTCGATCCTGACTGCGCGTTTCGAATACATGCCACGTGCGCTACAGTGCGGGCACTGGACCGAGAACTCATCGGCCAGAGCATTGAGCCTTTGGATGGGAATGAACGTCCCGCATTTTGTGCACGTGACAATACCACGCTGATACGCATTTCTTTTCAGACGCTGAGTTGTAAGCGCTGACATACGTCGTCCCTAATTTTCCGATGCAACCCTTATTTGGCACAAAATCGCTGTGCGTCTGTTAAGAACGCAAGCGCAATTGTGCGAATTTCAACGAGCAATATCCTCGAAACGGCTAGGCACCCTAACGCGTTACCTTCGCGACGGACGGTGGTACAATTGCATTCCCAAGGCTATCTTTGGCCACAAGCGCGGGGTTAACGGCGCAATTTCGGGGATTGAAACGTCATGAATTATTCGACCGAATTCCCGTCGATCAAAGATCGCGTGTCGCCCGAGGAGTGGCAGGCGCGTCTTGAACTCGCCGCCTGTTACCGGCTGATCGACGTCTATGGGATGACCGACCTCATCTATAACCACATCACTGCGCGCATCCCGGGCGAAGAAGACGTCGTGTTGCTCAACCTCTACGGCCTTCTTTACAAGGAAATTACCGCATCGAGCCTCGTGAAGATCCACGTCGATGGTGAGATCGTCTGGAAACCGGACACCGACTACGACATCAATAAATCCGGTTACGTGATCCACGGCGCCATCCATAAAGCCCGCCCGGACGTCGCCTGCGTGCTGCACACGCACACGCGCGCGGGGATGGCAGTCGCCGCAATGAAATGCGGGCTGTTGCCGCTGTCGCAAACATCAATCCGCTTTGTCGGCCATATCGGGTATCACGAGTATGAGGGCCCGGCACTCGAGCTCGACGAACGCGAGCGGCTGGTACGCGATCTTGGGCCGCACGAGGCCATGATCATGCGTAACCATGGCTTGCTCACATGTGGCGCGACGATCCAGCAGGCCTTCAACACCATGTATCAGCTAGAACTATCGTGTCGTTCGCAAGTCGATGCGATGGCGGCGCGGACCGAGCTGACCATGCCGGGTGAGAACGTGTTGGCGCACACCGCGCATTTATATCAGCCGGGCACGCGGCGGCCTTACGGCGTTCTGGAATGGCCGGCGATGCTGCGCCGGCTCGACGCCGAGCAGAAAAACACTGATTACCCGCCCTACTGGCACTAATCGAATTTCGAGACTGGGGAAGCTCCATGCCGACATTGCTATCTCGATTGATCTTGGCCGCCGCGTTGCTGCTGGCGCTCGTGCCTGCGGCGTTTGCCGACGACTATCCGAACAAACCGGTCCGGCTGATCATTCCGTTCCCGCCAGGCGGCAGCAACGACGTCGTCGGCCGTCTGGTCGCTCAGCAGCTCAGCGCAAAATTGGGGCAACAGGTGTATGTCGATAATCGCAGCGGAGCGGGCGGCACGCTCGGCACCGAGGCTTGCGCGACGGCGACGCCGGACGGCTATACGCTGTGCATCATATCAATCGCGCACGCCGTGAATCCGGCGCTTTACACGCTCAAATACGATCCTATCAAATCATTCACGCCGATCGCCATCTTCGCGACCGGGCCTAACGTTCTTGTGGTCAATCCGACGGCGTCGATCAAAACGGTGAAGGAACTGCTCGCGCTCGCCAAAGAGAAGCCGGGCGAACTCAACTACGCCTCCGCCGGCGTCGGCAGCTTCCAGCACCTGGGCGCCGAATTGTTCAAGCTGCAGGCTCACGTGAATCTTGTGCACGTGCCGTACAAAGGCGGTGGGCCGGCGATGCAGGATGTGATCGCCGGACACGTGAAGATCATGTTCTCCTCGCTGGTGCAGACCACGCCCTTCATCAAATCGGGACAACTCATTGCATTAGGCACTGGTGGCGCCAAGCGCAGCCCCGTCCTGCCCGACGTTCCGACCATCGCCGAGGCCGGCGTGCCCGGCTATGTGGCGGACAATTGGTGGGGCCTCGCCGCGCCCGCCGGCCTGCCCGCGCCGATCATCGACAAATTGTACAAAGCTACCCAGGAGTCGTTGAAAGCGCCCGAATTGCAGGCCCAGTTCGAGCGCGAAGGCGCCTCGACAGTGCAGATGACCACGGCCGAATTCGGCGAATACATCAAAACCGAGATCGTCAAATGGGGCCGCGTGGTCAAAGAAGGGAACATTCACGCGCAATAGTTCCCAATTGCACCTATAACGCGCATGGGTGTTCGGCTGGGTCGCGGCTCCGGCCGAGCAGCGCGCCCGGCACGTAAGCTATTTTGAACTTTGATGTTTTTGGCGCCGCCCCTTTGCGCGTGCAAGCTTTACCTAAGCTTTACGGCCCGTCGATATGTTGCCACGGCACGCTGGGTGTGACCCACGGCGTAGTCAGTGGAAGGCGGCGGGAAGAATCCCGCCCAAGACAAGAAATGTCGCAGGCCGCGTCCGTCATAATCGAACTCGAAACCGTTCTGACCGCCGGCTCGAGCGATCGGCGTACCGAAATTCTCAGACGGATGACCGATCTGTTTCTCGGCAGTGCCGAAGCCTTCAACAACGAGCAAGTCGGCCTTTTTGATGATGTGCTCGCACATCTGATTACGCAGGTTGAAACCAAGGCACTTGCGGAACTCGGCGCCAGACTGGCGCCCGTCGAAAACGCGCCTCATGGCGTTATTTGCACCCTCGCGCGCCATGATGAAATTGCGGTCGCCGGACCTGTACTGACGCAATCCCCGCAGTTGACTGACGGGGATCTGGTGGAGATTGCCGAATCGAAAGGCCAAGGTCACCTTGGCGCTATCTCCGAACGCAAAAGGCTGGCATCTGCAGTCACTGACATCCTTATTCAGCGCGGCGACACGACTGTCGTCCGGAGGCTTTCACAAAATGAGGGCGCGGCCTTTTCCGACGGCGGTTACGTCTCCCTGGTGAAACGCGCGGAAACGGATGAGCGGCTCGCAGAAAATCTCGGTATGCGGCTGGATATGCCGCCGCAGTTGCTACAGGACCTGATATCGAAAGCCACCGAAACCGTCCGCGCACGCCTGCTTTCGGTCGTCCCCCCGGAGAGTCAGGCCGCCATCCAGGGTGTATTGGCGTCGGTATCTGACAAAGTGATGCGTGATGCTTCAGCGCCACGGGATTTTAGTCGCGCAACCGCGCGGATCGACAAATTACAAGACAGTCGCCAACTCAACGAGTTGGCAATCGCGGGCTTTGCCGAAGCGGGCCAATACGACGAGGTGGTTGCCGGGCTTGCTCGCATCTGCGGGGGACCCACTGAACTGATCGATCGGCTTATGCAGAATGTCCGCTACGACGGAATTCTCGTTGCCTGCAAAGCTGCCGAGCTGCGCTGGCCGACTTTCAACGCCATTCTAAAGATTCGGCCTTACGAAGTGCCCGCCACCGATATCACGCAGGCGCGGACCGATTTCATCAAGCTGTCGGTGCCGACCGCCCAGCGCATGTTCCGTTTCTGGCTCGTTCGCGGCGTCGCGAAAGTCGGCGGCTAACCCCATTCCCCCCTAAGAAAAAGCGGTGTGCGCGCATCAGCCTTGTCGTACGAATGTTATAATGTTACGT
>JBATYN010000500.1:0-2292 GCA_049674125.1 Pseudolabrys sp.
AGTTGAAGTGTGACATGCACCGCCATCGCCTCGCGCTTCTTATCAACCTTAAGTCCACTTTTCTCAAACACTTTTAACATCGAGATATTGTCTGGTAACACCTCGGCGGTAAATTGTTCGAGGCCAGCATCGCGGGCAATCGTAGTGAGATGGCGCAGTAGCACGGCGCCGATACCTTGCCCCTGATATTCGTCGATCACAGCGAATGCGACCTCTGCCGCTCCTGGTCGTTCGACGACATAACGTCCGCCCGCAATTATGACCGGATGGCTGGCTTCTTCGACGACAGCGACAAGGGCAACATGATTTATAAAGTCGATGTTGAGGAAGAAATCACGTTCCTTTTCGGAAAAATCACGCTTTGCACCGAAGAAGCGGCGGTACAGCGACTCGGCACTGGTGCGGTCGATGGCTGCCAAAAGGCCAGCTTGATCGTCTGGCCTTAGCGCACGGAATTCGATCCTGCGCCCATCGGGCAGGGCGCCTATCGCTGAATACCTGGCTACTTCCAGCATGGCCGGCAACCCAAAGATGTTGTTCAACCTCGATGACACCACTGCAAACGGCAAAGCTGTTGATCTAGGTCAAAGTGTACCTGCGCCAACCGAAATACTTTCGACCTTGTCTCAAAGGAGGACGTTATGACGCCCAAAAATAAGCTTTTGCTGGGAATCTTGGCCGTTGCGTTTACTGCAGCCTTTAGCTTTGCCGATAGTGCGTCGGCCGCCGCCAAGAAAAAGCTCACGTACGAGGAAGCGTACCAGAGATGCAAGGCATTCTTGGACAAGGAAGGGACCCCCGGGACGTCTACCCAAGCGAATGTGCGCTATACGCGCGGTTCGGCTTGCATGAAGAAGTTCGGCTATAAGCTCTAGCTGACCAGCATCCAGTCTGGCCGATCGAAAGTCTGCAAGAAAAAATGGGCATGAACGCGTGGTAGCACGATTGTGCGCGACGCGGCCGTCAACACTGCGCCGCCGAGTTGGTTGAGAATGAGATCCGTAGACATCACATATCGGTATGAAGCGCTGGCTACGCTCGCAAGGCCTCGTCCGTTGGACGGCGACGCGGCAATGCGCCGGCTTAACGACGGCAATCGAGCATTTGCCAAACTCCTCGAAGGCCCCTCAGAAGGAAGCGCCGGTGTTCACCAAGTCATTTTGGTCGATCCACGCGACCTGGGCCTTTTGCCCGTTGGCGGAGCGGTTCCGGAACAGCGTCCGTTCGCTGCGATTCTCGGTTGCTCGGACGCGCGGGTGCCCCTCGAACTAATCTTGAATGAAGGGCCAAATGACCTTTTTGTAGTTCGCGTGGCCGGCAATTGTCTGGGCACAGACGTGCTTGGAAGCCTCAAATATGCTGTGGACCACTTGCGCGAAAGTCTGAAACTCATCGTGGTACTGGGACACAGCGGTTGCGGAGCGATAACAGCGGCAGTGGACGTGTTCTTGAATCCAGCCGACTATCTGCCACTTGCGACCAACCATTCTCTTCGCAACATTCTTGATAGGCTGCTCGTGGTCGTCCAGGCCTCCGCGCAGAAAATTCAGGAAACTTTTGGATCAGATATTTCGTATCACCCGGGCTATCGACAGGCGCTAATGGAGGCGTCGATCGTCACGAATGCCGCGCTTTCTGCCTACGCAATACAACAGGAATTGGGGACCAGCGATCCAAAAGGATTGCAAGCCGTATACGGTGTCTACTTGCTCGAGACCCGACAGGTGTGGACACCCCGCGTCAACGAAATGAAGGGAGTTGGATTGGCTGCAGCGCCCCGAGATCTGGCGGGATTCATAGAGCTCGGCAATGCAATATTGCGGTCAGACCGAATTACGAAGCTTATCCAAACTAAGGCATAGCTCCGACATCGCGTAGACCTTGGAAACGGTGCTGGGATCAGAATGCAAATGAACATGATGTCCAGGTGTCGAAACCTCGGGCAACATTGATCTTGATCAAGACATTTGCGTGTCGTGTGACGACTATAGAGTTTGTGTTCGAGTAAGACGAAGTCATTATAGCTTATCTTTGAGCAACCAGGCGGAGAAAATGAGCATGCGTTTTTTTATTGGAATATTTGCTCTCGCAATTGCGTGTTCAAATGCAGCAGCTCAAACCCCCTTAACCGCGTACACGGATGCTAATGGTTTCCTCGACGTGCAACGGCTCAGCTGCGGCCAACTTGCAGGAACTTTTCAGGAAGACGCTGACATGCTCACAATTTGGTACAGCGGTTGGTACAATGGCCTAGGTAAAAAGCATTTACTCAATCCAGTTAGAGCAAAAAGT
>JBATYN010000501.1:0-3328 GCA_049674125.1 Pseudolabrys sp.
GTCTTGATATCAATCCGCGCCAGACCAAGGTCTTACAGCATTGGATTTCATTGCGCCAACGCCAATGCAAATGGCCAGTGATTGCCGAGTGGGATCGCGTCAGCCGTAGAGACCTTTTGGACGGCATATCGTCGTTGTCGCTCCAGTGCCTGGCCGACGATCCAATGTTTCAGTTAGCAAAGGCCTATCAGTACGCGAAAAATGCCATCGGCATGCCGAAGGTCATGCAACATACGCCGGCAGGCGGGCGGGATCCCGACAGGCTACGCATCGGCTACGTATCGTCCGATTTGCGCGAGCACGCCGTTGGCTTCGCCATGACGGATGTGATCGAGCAGCACAGTCGCGAGAACTTCGAGGTTTTTGCATATTATTGTGGGATCAATCGTACCGATGGTACGCAGCAGCGCGTCATGAAGGCCGTCGATCATTGGGTCGACATTAATAGCCTTGATGATGATCGGGCCGCTGCGAAGATCGCGGCCGATGGAATAGACATTCTGGTCGATCTTAATGGCTACACAAAAGATGCGCGCACCAAAATATTTGCCCGGAGGCCCGCGCCCATCGCAGTGAACTGGTTCGGATTCCCTGGCACGCTGGGAACGCCGTATCACCACTATATTATTGCCGATGCCAATATCATTCCGCCCGAGCACGAGATCTATTATTCGGAGAAGGTGTTGCGGCTTGCGTGCTACCAGCCCAACGACCGCAAGAGGGTCGTTGCTGCGCAGCGTCCTTCACGCGCAGATGCCGGACTCCCAGAAAACACATTCGTTTTCTGCTCGTTGAACGGTTCACAAAAGACGACACCGCGCACATTCCGACGCTGGATGATGATCCTTGGCAGCGTGCCTGACAGCGTCCTTTGGCTGCTAAGCGCCACGGGCGAGACTAGTGAACGGCTCCGCCAGGCCGCCACGGCATCCGGGATTAACCCAAATCGTATTGTATTCGCACAGAAGCTGCCGAATCCCGAGCATCTCGCGCGCTATCCGCTTGCGGATCTGTTTCTCGACAGCAGCCCTTATGGTGCACACACCACCGCTGCAGATTCTCTCTGGATGGGCGTGCCGATTGTGACGTTTGCCGGCCGAACATTCGCGGCCAGAGTATGCTCCTCCGTAGTCCAAGCGGCCGGTGTCAGCGAGCTTTACTGCCCGACGCCGGACGCATATGTGGCGAAAGCAATCGAACTCGCGCACAATCAAGAGAAGCTGGCCGCAACAAAGGCGAAGCTGATCGCGGGCCGAGATAACGGGCTACTTTTCAATACCTCACGGCTTGTTCGTGACCTCGAGGATCTTTATCGGCAGATGTGGAGTGATTTCCGGCGCGGAAATTTGCCGATACCGGATTTGCACAATCTAGACGTTTATCACGAGATAGGCCTTGGCCTCGATCTCGAAAACATCGAAACACTCTCCAATGACGCTTACGTTTCGCTCTATCGAGAAAAGCTCGAGGAGTGGCACAGTTCATATCCACTTCGGCCGGACAGCCGTTTGTGGTGCGCGGCGGAGAAGCAAAGCCAGCCTCGCGTCGGGCGGTTGGCCGTCGCATAACGATTCAGCCTCATTTTTCTAGGTCTTCTGCGGGCCGCGGCCCCGTTTGCACCTTTGCGGTCTCCATATTTTGGCCAAGGCCGCCTCGCATCAACGTGATAGATTGGTGATGACAAGTTGAATAGCGTTTGCCCGCAAAAGCTGTATGTCTGAGTTAGAGAATTCGCGAGTTGGAGATGGTTAGATGACGAGCCGACGTTCTCTGTTGATGGCGGGCATTGGATTTTCGGCGCTCGCTCTCATGACCAAATTTGGCGAGGCAGAAACAATGACGACAAGTACTACGGTCGACTATCGCAACTTGTCTGATGCGGATTGGCGCCAGCGCCTCACGGCGGACCAATACGCGATACTGCGCCAACACGGTACCGAACGGGCCGGAACTAGCCCGCTTAACAAAGAAAAGCGCAAGGGCATTTTTGCTTGCGCCGGATGCGACTTACCGTTGTTTTCGTCCGATACAAAATTCGAGAGTGGCACTGGCTGGCCCAGTTTCTATCAGCCATTAACCAATGCGGTTGAGACAAAAACGGATCGTTCGCTTTTCATGGCGCGGACGGAAGTGCATTGTGCGCGTTGCCTAGGTCATCTCGGTCACGTGTTCGACGACGGACCAAAGCCGACCGGCTTGCGGTACTGCATGAATGGCGTGGCGTTGAAATTCACGCCGGAGTCCAGCAGCGCGTCTTGAGTTTGCTGACGCGCAACCACTTTTTCCAAATGTCCTTTGCTGACTGACGGGAATTTTGCCCGGCAAAATCTGCCGCTCGGCGGAAGAAAGAACCGCTTCGCTGTGGTCTCTCGCAACGGTCATAACAAATAACTATTTGATATTATTGAATAAAACATGTGGCACGGCTATTGCCATGCGTTATCCAAGAATTCGCTTTCAGAGCCCCGTTGGGGCGAAGTGTGTCTCGTTTGCGGAGATGAAGTCATGGGTTTGTTCGACGCTCTTACAACTGCAGTGAGTGGTTTGCAGGCGCAGTCCTTCGCTATGCAAAACATATCTGGCAATATCGCAAACTCTCAGACGACTGCCTACAAAGGCATTGACACGAAATTTTCGGATCTCATTCCGGGAGATTCGGTTCCTTCGCACCAAATCGCCGGTGGGGTGATCGCAAGCTCAGTTTCCACGAACACAGTGCAGGGAACAATCCAGAGCACGAACTCCACCACGGATATTGCCATCAACGGCAATGGCTATTTCGTCGTACAAGCTCCAACAGGGTTCAGCGGCAACCAGCCGCTCTTCGGGGGCATCGACAGCTACACACGGCGCGGCGACTTCAAGCAGGATGCCAATGGCTACCTCGTGAATGGCGCCGGCTACTATCTCGAAGGCATCCCGATTGACCCCACAACCGGCAATGCGGCCGGAAGCGTTGCGGCTCCCCTGCAATTCCAGGGCAACTTTTTGCCGGCCAGCGCGACGAACCAGATAAACTACGGGATCAATCTTCCGTCAAATCCAGCCACAAACGCGTTTAATCCAGCAACGCCAAATTCCGAGTTGCTCAACCCTGCGGATTTCACGGCAGGCGCGGATCCGACGGTTGCTGGAACGGGAACGGTCATCGGCACTGACGTTTCCACGTTTGTGAACGAGTCGATCGATGCCGGCTCGGTGACCGTCTATGACCCAATCGGCACGCCTGCCAATCTTCAGTTGAGATGGGCGAAGACGGACAGTGTCGCCGCCGGTGGCACGGATTCATGGCAACTATTCTATCAAACAGACTCAACCGCGACGGGGG
>JBATYN010000502.1:0-1597 GCA_049674125.1 Pseudolabrys sp.
GCTGTTGATCGCATCATCATGACGTTTACTCCCCTCCTCGGGGTCGCCCCTGAATCAACTTACACGCAACGCGGGAGCGATATTCCATCCTCACGGTGCTGTGACTGCGCGGGCGCGAGTTCCGCACGCGCTAGAGGCCAGCGTCGCGGCGCGCCATCCCTTCCGGGCGGTTAAAGCCATCATCCAAACATCTGGGGCAGCTTTGGCCGTCGTTTAACGGACCGGAGGTATCATGCCGCGACGTCGATTTGCGCTGGAGCGGATCATGAGCTTTGTCAAAGCCGTTGTTGGCCTGTGTCTCGGCATCGCATTGTTTTCTGCGCTGCAGGCCGCCGGCGTGCGCACGCTTCAGGATTACATCAGGTCCGGCAACACGAACGGTGGCCTGCCGATTGGCACGAACGCGCCGATCGCGACGAGTTTCGATGCCGACGCGTTGAAAAACGGCATCCTGCCGAAATATGCGCCGATCGATACCACCGCGGGCCAGCGGCTCGGCGTTGAGAACGCAGCTCGCCGCGTCGATATGCAAATTCGCAATGCGCAGTCCCGCGTGCCACGGTTCTGATTGCGATCTCCCGCTCATTCCCGTAAGCGGGAATCCTGCTAACGACAAAGAACTGGACCCCCGCTTTCGCGGGGGTGAGTGGGATATGTCGAGCGCGCGCATCATTCTCCCGCTCATTGCCGCGAAAGCGGGAATCCAGATTTTTCGTCCCGGACTGGGTCCCGCTGGAGCCTGCACTCGGGCCGGCGAAGCCGGTCCCGGGTGCGGGGACGAGCGGTTAACGAGTCTCACAGCTATTCCCTCAGTCTCTGCGCGAACAGCACCATGGTCTTGCGATAGACCTCGGACCGGTTCCACTCGCGCATCACCTGGAAATTCTCCGTGCCCTCGCCGAAGGCTGCCCCGGCCTTCCAGCCGTTGGTCTTGAGCAAATTGGCGGTCGACGCCAGCACATCCGGCACGCTGTGGCGGAGATCGACATGGCCGTTGCCGTCAAAATCGACGCCATACTTGATGTAGGACGACGGCAGGAATTGCGTCTGCCCGATCTCGCCGGCGTAGGCGCCGATCAGGTCGCGCAACGGCAGGTCGCCGCGTTGGAGGATTTTCAGCGCCGCGATGAGTTCGGTCTGGAACAGCTCCGTGCGGCGGCAATCATGCGCCAGCGTCGCGAGCGTGCGCACCACCGGCAATTTACCCATGTCGCCGGTGCCATTGTCGCTTTCGAGCGTCCAGATCGCCATGATCAATTCTTTTGGCACGCCGAATTGCTGCTCGATGCGCGCGAGCAGTTGCGCGTGTTTTTGCATCAGCCCTTTGGCGCGCTTGATGCGCGCCGGGATGACGCGGGTGGAGGCGTATTCCTCGAAGCTCTTGGCATGGAACATGCCGCGCTGACGCCGGTCGAAGGACAGCACGGCCTGATCCTCCGTCACGCCGGCAAAGGCCTGGGCGATGACATCGCGCGAAATGCCGGCGGCGGCCGCGTCGCGCGCCATGGCGGACATGAAGCTGTTGAAATCGCCCCCGCATTGCGCCGCGCTGGCGGGCGCGGCGAACAGGAGCGTGGCGAACAGGATGAATAATGGG